>URWG01000019.1 GCA_900551495.1 uncultured Eubacteriales bacterium | reverse complement strand
TGTGCCGCTGCCTTTTATTGCTTATTTTATCCCCATGCGCTGCAAATAGTCGGTTTTATCCGCCGGTGTGATCGCTCGGATGACCCTGCACGGATTTCCGACGGCGATCACATCGGGCGGTATATCCTTCGTGACGATGCTGCCCGCGCCGATGATCGCGTTATCGCCGATCGTGACCCCCGCGAGGACCTTGACGTCGCCGCCCAGCCATACATTTTTTCCGATGCGGATCGGCTTACCGCTGCAGCCGCCGCTGATGCGCTCCTCCGCGTCCGCCGCGTGGTTGACCGCGTAAAGCCCGATGTTCGGTCCGAGCAGGGCGTGAGCGCCGATCGTGACCTCCGCACAGTCTAAAATGACGCAGCCGAAATTGATGTAGACATGATCCTCAATCGTGATATTCTTGCCGAACTCACACCGGAAATCCGGCTCTATCCAAACATTTTCGCCTAACTTTTTGAATAGCTGCCGCAGAATTTGGTTTCGCAGCCCGACCTCCTCATCCTCGGTTCGGTTATACGCGCGGAAGAGCTTCTTTGCGGCAATTCGGCGCTGAAACAGGTCGCTGTCAAAGTCGTTGTATATCAGCCTCGTTTGCAGCCGTTCCCATTCTGTCATTTTTATTGCTCCCTTGCAAATAGTATAATGCTCTTGACGGAAAGCCGCCGCCCCCGCTGCCCGCCGTCGGAAGGCCCGCTCGGACGGTTTTTCGCTTGCCCGCAAGCCCCGCCGCGTCGGTCAGATATACCGTTCCAAGACGCCTGCCATATCGTCCTCCTTGACCCGCGCGAGCGCAGAGAAGGACCGACCCTCGTCCAGCATATCGCCGATCAGCTTCCAGCCCGCGAAGTAGTCCTCGCGCTCCTTTCCGACCGTTCCCGTGCCCATTGTAAAGCGAACGATGCTTTCTGCGGAGCAGTCGCGCAGGAAGGGCTTGAGCCCTTGCAGAAGCTGCTCTGCCGCCTCGCTGCATTCCCGCAGCCAGCCCGCGCGGTGCCCGACATAGACCTCATCCTCGCGGTCGGGAACAAGGTGCTTGCTCAGCCGCGTCGCCAGCCCCTCCTGAAATACCAACGACGCCACCGTTTTCTCCCAACGCATGGCGGAGCCGATGATTTTTCCGTGGACAAGGTGGGTCAGCTCGTGGACGAGCGTGACCGTGTCCTCTCCGTTCTCGATCGGCAGACATACCGCAGTCCGCCCCTCGCCGTAGGGAGCGGCAAAGGCGTTCCCGTCAAACGCGCCCACAAAGAAAACAAGCACGGCATCCACGGCTTCGTCGTATTCCAGCGCACGCTTGATCTCCGACAAATACCGCCGTATTTTTTCCGTGTCGGGGGAGCAACGCTCCAAAGCGGGAACGACCTCCGCGTACCTTTCCCATGCTGCCTCTAACTGCTGCCGTGCGAGCAGTGCTCCCTCCTCCCCGGGCGGGACCGCCGCGAAGCCGTAATGCTCCTTCCACAGGGCAAAGCGGGTTTCCGCGTCGCACCCGACAGCCCTTCGGTAGAAATTCAGAAATTTCGGCACAAAATTGATGATTTCAATGTGATCCTGCATTGCTCGACACGCTCTCTTTCCTGCTTTTCCACGGGATCCAAAGCAGATCGACGCGTTACGCTTTCTGCTGCTTCGGCAGCAGGACGGTAAAGGTCGTCGTTCCGTTTTCGCTCTTTGCCGATACCGTGCCGCCGTGCAGCTCGCAGACCTTTTTCACGACGGCAAGACCGATGCCGTTTCCCTCCGACGAATGGGACTCATCCGCCTGATAGAACTTGTTGAAGATGTGAGAGATGCGGTCCGGCGGAATGTCCCTGCCGCAGTTGGAGACGGAGACGGCAAGGTGCTCGTCGCTCTCGGAAATGCTGACAGACACCGTGCCGTTCGGCTCGGAAAATTTGACGGCGTTATCCAGCAGATTGATCCACACCTGCTTCAGCAGCTCCTCGTTTGCGCAGATCATGTGCTCGCCGAACTGCACATCCATCGAAAGCTCCTTGGGCATCCATTTTTCCGCAAGCAGCAGGACGGCGCCGCGAATCTGCTCGGAGAGGTTGAAGCGCGTGACCTCCGTCAGAATCGTCTGATTTTCCACCCGCGTCAGGCTCAGCACGTTATTTGCCATGGCGGAAAGGCGCAGCGACTCCTCCTCAATGACCGCGAGGTATTCCTCCTTCTGCTCCTCCGCGAGGTTCCCACGGCGCAGGAGCTTTGCGAAGCCTGCGATGGAGACGATCGGCGTCTTGAATTCGTGGGAAAAATTGTTGATAAAATCGCTGCGCAGCATTTCCGTGTGCTCCAGCTCCTCCGCCGCGCGGTTGAAGCTCTTTTCCACCTGCTTAAAGGTCGGGTGCTCGGAAATCGGCTTGCCGAAATGCAGCCGCGCCTTGAAGTCGCCGTTTGCCAGCCGATCGAGCTTTTCAACGATCCGCTTGAGCGGCTTCAGGGCGATCTTGCCGATCAAAAACGCAAGAAGGCAGCCGATGACCAGACTGACATAGAAGAAAAACCGTAAAAGCTGCGGCAAGCCCACCTGCCCGCCCGTCACCGCAATCACCTTGAGCCATGCCAAGCCGTAGACAACGCCGATGGTAAGCAGCATAATGACGATGCTTGTTGCAAAGACAATGCCGGAGATCAGCAGCGCGAGTGCAAGCCGACCGGTGCGCTCTTTCTTCTTCATACCTTCTTTACCGCCTTATAGCCAAGTCCGCGAACGGCGACGATCTCAAATTCGTCCCAGCCCTCGAAGCGCTTGCGCAGACGCCCCACATGAACCGTGACGGTCTCCCAGCCTGTCTCACTGTCCGTCCCCCATATCTCATCCATGAGCTGAATACGGGTAAAAATTTGCCCGGGGTAGGACAGCAGCTTATACAGGAGCAAAAATTCCTTCTGCGGCAGCTCCTGTGTCTCGCCGTTTTTTGTGACCGTAAAGGAATTGTAGTCCAAAACGACGTCGCCGACCGTGATCCGCTGTTCGCTGACGATTTTCGCACGCCGCAGCAGGGCTTTGATACGCAGCAGGAGCTTTTCCTCGTCGATCGGCTTCGTGATGTAGTCGTCGGTTCCCACAAGGAAGCCCTTTTTCTCATCCGCGGGCAGGTGCTTTGCCGTTACCATCAGAATGGGCAATGCGCTGTCCGTCTCCCGAACGAGCCGCGTGAACTCATAGCCGTCCATCTTCGGCATCATAATGTCCAGCACGACCAAATCGATATGCTCCCGGTCCAGGACCGCCAGCGCTTCCTCGCCGTCGTTTGCCGTGGTGACGGTGTAATTGGCGTCCTCCAGCACGGCGCGGAGCAGCATTCGGGTATGCTTGTCGTCGTCCGCAACGAGAATGTGAAACATGATTATCCTCCTCGGCTCAGGTATTTTCCGTAGAATACCGCCGCAAGATGAACTGAAAATAAACTTGCCCTTTTTCTCCATTTTACAGGAGCAGCCCCGCCGTGTCAATGCCGCCCTCCCTCACAGAGATGTAAAAAACGACCGCCGATGTGAAAACATCGGCAGCCGTTTTTGCGGAATCTACTCGATCAGTCCGCTTTCCTTCATCAGAAGCTCAATATCGGTACCCTTGGTCTTTTTCAGGATGAGCCTGAACAGCTCCTTCTCGGCAAAGGAGAGCTTCGCCTCACTGAGCGGCTTCTTGTCGATCGCGTAGTAGCAGGCGCGCAGAATTTCGCGCACGTCATACTTGCTGCCCCAGACCTCCGGCACACCGCGGTCGATGTTCAGCAGCGTGTAGACCGACTCCATACCGGTTCGCATGGAATACTCTGTGGTGAAGATGGTGTCGCGCGGCGTCTCGGCGAACTGACCGATGAAGGCGAAGTTCACTGCACCGTCGGGGACGACCTTCGGACGGTCGGATTCCTTACGAGGCTGGAAGAAGGCGTTGATATACGGCATGAAGCAGGTCGTGGTGTTGCAGGCATCGTGCGCCAGCGCATCGATCTTTTCGGTCGGTACGCCGATGTGGTACAGCCACTCGCGGCAGACCTCCTCGCCGGTGCAGTCCCGCATGGCTTTCTTCACATAGTTGCCTTCCTTGTCGGTATTCAGCGAATACAGCCATACGAGCACCATGTTCTTATCCTGCGACTTAAACTGCGGCTGGCGGTTGATCGTCCACGAGAGGTACCAGTTGTCTACACTGTCCTTGACGGTGACGATGCCGCCGGTTGTTACCTTGCCGGAGCGGGGATCGCGCTTGCAGACATTCATGATGTGCCGAATCACTTCTTCGTCGGACGTGGCGACCGTGGCGCTCATCCAGTTGGTCGCGTTCACGTCGGAGCAGAATTTGTCGGGGTTGCCGAACTCACCGTGCTTTGCCTGCGCAGCGATGGCTTTCCACATATCCCACGACTCGCCGAAGCCGTTTTTAACCTCGGAAAGATCGGGCGCGTGTGTCTGATCGCCGTAGCAGGAGGTGTCGGTGCAGCAGCCGTTGGTGATGAACACGAGATCGTCCTCGATCAGATCGATGGTTTGCTCCTTGCCGTTCTTGACATAGACGATCTGCTTGGCGACCCTTTTGTCGCCCTCGGTTTCAATGATGACGTTCTTCACGTCCATGCCGTACTCAATGCGCACGCCGTGGGACTCCAAATATTTCACCAGCGGCAGGATCATGCTCTCGTACTGATTGTACTTTGTGAAGCGCAGGGCGCTGAAATCGGGCAGCCCGTCGATGTGATGGACATAGCGGCAGAGGTAGCGCTTCATTTCAAGGGCGCTTGACCAGCGCTGGAAGGCGAACATCGTCTGCCAGTAAAGCCAGAAGTTCGTGCTCCAAAAGGATTCGGGCAGAACGTCGGAGATTTTCTTGTCCTCCAAGTCCTTCTCCGGTGTCAGGAACAGCTTGGACAGCGCCAGCGCGGAGTCCTTGTCCAGCTTGAACTGCTTATCGGTGTGAGCATCCTCGCCGCGATTGACCGTCGCGCGGCAGAGAGAGTAGTTCGGGTCGTGCTTATTGAGCCAATAGTATTCGTCCAAGACGGATACGTTGGGCGTTTCGATGGACGGAACATCGCGGAAGGTGTCCCACATGATTTCAAAGTGGTTGTCCATCTCTCGACCGCCCCGCATGAAGAAGCCCTTGGTAACGTCCTTCCTGCCGTCACAGCTTCCGCCTGCAAGCTCCAGTTTTTCCAGCAGATGGATATGCTTGCCCTTCATCTGTCCGTCGCGGACGAGATAAAATGCCGCCGTCAGTCCGGCAAGCCCCGTGCCGATGATATACGCCGATTTTTTGTCCACATCCTTCGGCTTTTCGGGATGGGCAAAGGCCTCATAGGTTCCTGCTGCGTAATACATAACGAATACCTCCTGTGTTTTTCTGTTTGTGCCTTCAGTATACCCGTTCCCGAACGGTTTACAATAGACAAAAAAAGCTCCGTGATCAAAGTCTTATCACGGAGCCTGAAGGTGTTCAAATTTTTATCAAATGCGGCGAATTGATAAAATCAGAGGCAAAAACGGGACAGCGCCTCGGACATCGAGCCTCGAATCAGCTTGGCGAGTCGGTCCACGAGCGGCTGCGGGTCCATCTGCATATCCTCCTTGATCCAGTCGAGCATCAAGCCGATGAAGATGTACGAATAGATCTGTGCAATGAATTGCTTATCCTCGTCCCGAACCGTCCTTTCGCCGACCTCCTCGTCGATCACGTTCAGCACCAACCGATCCACGAGGGGCTGCAAATATTTTTCGACCTGTTCCCTGTGGACACAGCGATAGACGTTCAGGATAAACGGTTTGTTTTCCTGTACCGCTTCAAAGATTTGCAGCAGTCCCTGCTGCCATGTCTCGTAGGTCTTTTTCTCGTCGAGCGCCCGCCGCGCGTCCTCAAGGCAGGACCATTCCACAAGATCGTAAATATCCTTGAAATGGTAGTAGAAGGTCATGCGGCTAATGCCGCAATCGTCCGCAATGTCGCCCACGGTGATTTTCGTGAGCGGCTTTTTCAGCAGCAAATTTTTCAGCGACTGCTCCAAGGCGCGCTTTGTGATCTGTGACATGGCGACGCTCCTTTCCGATACCATCCTAATGATATTATAGCATAATCACGGTGCCCGATTGTAAACAGAAAGAAAATTTTAGCATGAAAAAAACGGACAGTTTCGTTTCAGTTTAGAAAAGGAAAATATACTATACGGTAAAGAAAAAAAGGAGTTGGCTTCATATGAAAGAAGTGAAATCGCCGAAAAAACCCCTGATCTATTACTACGGCATCGTCTTATTGGCTATTTTGGTTTTCAACATGGTCATCTCGCCGCTGCTTGCGGGCGCCAGAGTGAAGGAGGTCGATTACGGCGCCTTTATGAAGATGATCGAGGAGAAGAATATCGGCAGCGTAGAGGTTGACGATTCCGAGATCGTGTTCACCGACAAGGACAACACCCAAATCTATAAGACGGGCGAAATGAACGACCCGACCCTGACTGAGCGGCTGTACGAGTCGGGAGCGACCTTCACGCGGGATATTGAAAAGGGGATGTCGCCGCTGCTCAGCTTTTTCCTGACCTTTATTCTGCCGATTTTGATTTTCGCCGCCCTCGGACAGTATATGGCAAAGAAAATGATGTCTCAGGCAGGCGGTCCGAATGCGCTGGCGTTCGGAATGGGAAAAAGCAACGCCAAGGTCTATGTACCGTCCACGGACGGTATCCGCTTTGCCGATGTTGCGGGTGAGGATGAAGCAAAGGAGAATTTGGCGGAAATTGTAGACTATCTGCACAATCCCCAAAAGTATTCCGACGTCGGCGCCTCCATGCCCAAGGGCGTGCTGCTCGTCGGCCCTCCGGGCACCGGCAAGACCATGCTGGCAAAGGCGGTCGCGGGTGAGGCGGGCGTGCCGTTTTTCTCCATGTCCGGCTCGGAATTTGTCGAGATGTTCGTCGGCATGGGCGCATCAAAGGTGCGCGACCTGTTTGCACAAGCAAAGGAAAAGGCGCCCTGCATCGTCTTTATCGACGAGATCGACGCCATCGGCAAAAAGCGTGACGGTCAGCTCGGCGGCAACGATGAGCGTGAGCAGACGCTCAACCAGCTTCTGACCGAGATGGACGGCTTTGAAGGCAACAACGGCGTCATTATTCTGGCGGCCACCAACCGTCCGGAATCCCTCGACCCCGCACTGACCCGTCCCGGCCGTTTCGACCGCCGTGTACCTGTGGAGCTGCCCGACCTTGCAGGTCGTGAAGCCATCCTCAAGGTTCATGCGAAGAAAATCAAAACGGCGGACAATGTGGACTTCCACACCATCGCCCGCATGGCCTCCGGCACCTCCGGCGCAGAGCTTGCCAACATCATCAACGAGGCGGCGCTCCGTGCCGTGCGCAGCGGGCGTACCGTGGTGGAGCAGGCGGACCTTGAGGAGAGTATCGAGGTCGTTATCGCCGGCTATCAGAAGAAAAACGCCATTATGACCGATGCGGAAAAGAAGGTTGTCGCCTACCATGAGATCGGCCACGCACTGGTCGCGGCGCTGCAAACCGCCTCCGCTCCGGTGCAGAAGATCACCATTATCCCCCGCACCTCCGGCGCACTGGGCTACACCATGCAGGTCGAGCAGAACGACAAGGTCCTGATGACCAAGGAGGAGCTGGAAAACAAGATCGCTACGCTGACCGGTGGACGGGCAGCGGAGGAGATCGTCTTCGGACAGATCACCACCGGCGCCTCCAACGACATCGAGCAGGCGACGAAGCTCGCCCGCGCCATGATTACCCGTTACGGCATGACCGATGAATTTGACATGGTCGCAATGGAGACCGTGACGAATCAGTACCTCGGCGGCGACACCTCGCTTGCCTGCTCCGCCGACACGCAGAAGGAAATTGACAGGAAGGTCGTTGAGACCGTCAAAAAGCAGCACGAAAAAGCCCGCCGCCTGCTTGCGGACAATCGCAAGAAGCTGGACGAGCTTGCAAGCTACCTCTATGAGAAGGAAACCATTACGGGCAGCGAATTCATGACGATTTTGAACAGAAAGGACGGAAATGCGGTATGAAAAGAAAATGCGGCTTCGGCTGGAGCGAACTGATCGTCGGCTTGCTCCTGACCTTACTGGGCATTTTTACCCTGATTCGCCCCGAGCGTATGCTGACGGGAGCGGTCGTGGTTTACGGCGCGATCGCCATTGTGCTGGGCATTGAGGATATTGTGGTCTACGCCCGTCTCTCCCGCTTTACCGGTTTCGGTCCGATACTGTCGCTGATCTCCGGAATTCTGAGCGTGATGTGCGGCGTGATGGTGATCGCCAACCCCAACGTGGGCAAGTGGGCGCTGACCGTCCTGCTTCCGATCTGGTTTATCGCGCATTGCATTTCAGACCTTACCCGCACCAACCTGATCCGACTCATCGGCAATCCGTTTTATTATTACTTTTCGCTGATATTGAACATTCTTGGACTTATGCTCGGATTTGTGATGATCTTTAGTCCGGCGCTTTCCTTTGTGACGCTCCGGGCGATCTGCTATATGGTCGCGTTCTATCTGATTCTGTTCGGAATCGAAAGCATTATTGCAGCTTTTGCCCGCAGAAATTCCGACTGGTAACACGGGCGCTTGCGGTAAGGAAAGACCCCGATGAAAAAAGTGATTACCAAGAGCATAAAGGTGTTTGCCCTCCTGCTCGTGCTTTATCTGTTGATCGGGTTCCTTGTTCCGCCGATGTTCCAAAAGGGACCGATTGCGCTTGACAGCGCCGAGAAGGGCGGGGCGGAGCAGGTCCTGTGCATTGACGACAACCGCGAGGCGCTGCTTTGGCGGCTGCGGCTGATCGACGGGGCGGAACAGGAGCTTGTCCTGTCAACCTTCGACTTTCGGGTGGACAACAGCGGCAAGGATATGCTCGCGGCGTTATATCATGCCGCCAAGCGCGGCGTGGAGGTCAGAATTCTCGTGGACGGGATTGCGGGGGGCCGATATTTGCGCCGCAATGAACTGGTCGGGGCGTTGGCATCCGTGCCGAATGTGCAGATCAAGCTGTACAATCCCATCGACCTGCTGACGCCGTGGAAGCTCAATTACCGCCTGCATGACAAATATCTGATCGCGGACGGGAAACGGTACCTGTTAGGCGGAAGAAACACAAACGACCTGTTCCTCGGAGAGTATAAGGAGGAAAAAGACCGCAATATCGACCGCGAGATTCTGGTTTGCGCCGAGGGAGAGAACAGCTCGACCGAAGCGCTGCGGGCATATTTCGCGGAGATGTGGGAGCTGCCCTGTAACGAGGCGATCGGCGGCAGTCGAAAAGACCGCGAAACGGCGCTGCAAACGCTTCAGACCCGTTACGCGGCGCTGCGGGAGACGTATCCCGAGGCATATCTGCCGTCGGAGCGGGAAACGGAGCGGGAAAATGAGATGATAAAAGCCGAAAGCGTCGTCCTGCTCTCCGATCCGATCTCGCCGAAGAACAAAGCGCCCGTGCTTTGGCAGCGACTCAGTGACATAATGGAGCGCGGCGAACGCATTTTGATCGAGACGCCTTACATTATCTGTAACGACGGGATGTACGAAACGCTGACGGACCTCTGCGCGGGCGGTCGGCAGCTTCAGATCATGACCAACGCCGCGGAAAGCGGAGCAAACCCCTTCGGCTGCACGGATTATCTGAACGAGAAGCACAATATACTTGCGACCGGCAGCGAGATTTTTGAAGTCTCCTGCGGACAGTCCCTGCATACAAAGACGATTTTGGTGGACGACCGGATCAGCATTGTCGGGTCCTACAATTTTGACATCAGAAGCACCTATCTGGACACGGAGCTTATGCTGGTGATCGACAGCCCCGCGCTGAATCAGAGCCTGCGGGAGGATGCGGCGGTCGGGGCGGCACAGAGCAGACATACCCTGCCAGACGGGAGGGAAAGCAAGGGACCGAGCTTTCGGGGGGAAATGCCGCTATATAAGAAGGTCGGCTATTTCGTCCTGCGGCTCTTTATCGGACTGTTCCGCCATTTGCTGTAAGGAGCCGGAAAAAGGAACAAAATCATCGCGCGGAGTCTTGCAGACTTGAGAAAAAAGCTGTATACTGCGTTTGACGGAGTTAAATGCGAGGAAGTGATTGTATGAGCGTACGGACGGCGGCAAGCGGAAAATCTGCATGGCGAGGATACGAGTATTACTGTGGCGACAAGGTTAGATCGGTTATAAAATTGGACGACACCCATTACGGCGGCGCAGTTGTCGGAAGCGCTGCGGAGCCGTATAACGTTGTGATTGATCTTGAACATCCAAGGCGTTCCGACTACGACTGTCCGTTTGCCGACGGACGCAGAGTGTGCAAGCATATGGTTGCGCTGTTCTTCGCGGCATTTCCGGAAGAAGCAACGCAGTACAAGGCGGAAATCGATTCCGCTGCCGATGAGGAGGAACGATACAGGGAAGAACTGACGGAACGTATTGAACGGTATTTGAACAAGCTCACAAAGGCGGAGCTTCGGGAATTGCTTTTGTCGTTGATTTGCGAGCTTCCGGAATATGAGCTTGACCGCTTCACGGACGATTATTATGCAGATGCAGACGAATACTCCGACGAGGATGAGAATTACGACGATTACGATTAATCCATTCACAAAGCCATAACAAGACCTCTCTTTTGGCGGCTGCTTAAACCGCAGCACCGAAAGAGAGGTTTCCGTTTGCTCAATCTGATTTGACCGCTTCGGTGACGGACCTCGTTCGGGGCAAGCTCGCTTCCGAGAAGGACACGGAGCACGAGGTCGGGCGTGGGATGCCCGACCTCGTGATTATTACTGTTGCGGTCAGACCGAGAGGCGCAGGCGCGGTTCGCGGAAGAAGGTATTCAGGACGAAAAGCGCCGCGCCCAATGCAGAGTCCGCCTCCTTCTTCTGATCGGTGATCATTGTGATCGGTCGCTGCAAATAGCTGGAGCAGTAGAAATTCACGGCGTTGCAGATGCTGCGGACGAACACATGGTCGCTTGCGCAGTGCAGGTCGTCAACGATGATGGTGGAAATATCCAGCGTCTTGACACAGTTTGCGAGCGCGACGCCGAGGTAGGTTCCGGCGGTTTGCAGGATTTCGACGGCGGTACGGTCGCCCTCGGAGGCAAGCGCCAGAATACGGTCGAAGTCTACGTCGGGACCGCAGTTTTCCGCCTGATGATATTTATTGACGATCGCCATTTTGGAGGCGAAGGTCTCCAAACAGCCGCGCTTGCCGCAGACACACAGATCGCCGTTGATGTCCATGGTGGTGTGACCGATGTAGCCGGAGTTGCCGAGGCAGCCCTCCTCCAAGCGCCCGTTGCGGACGATCGCCATGCCGATGCCGGTACGGTAGGCGATGTAGAGGAAGTCCTTGTCCAGCTCGGGAAGGCTCGACTGCGCCGCCAGCGCCAAAAGGTGCGCGTCGTTGCGGACGTAGATCGGGACGTCGCAGTATTGACTCAGAATGGTGCGCAGCGGCGTCTCGTTCCAGCCGTTGATACGCGAGATGATGCCGGACATATTGCGGTGCATATCGACCGTGCCGGGGATGCCGAGCCCGATACCGATAATGTTCTCCCACGTCAGCTCCAGCGCCTCCAGCGCGGCGCCGATATTGGCGATCAGCAGGTCGATGACCTCCGTTTTGTCCATGCCGAACGGGCAGGACCAGCGTGTGGAATAGCGGATTGCACCGGAAAGATCGGTGATCGCAAGGTGCATCGGCGGAAACTCAAAGTCGATGCCGATGGCAAAATGGTGCGTGGTATCAATGGCATAAAGCGCGGGCTGACGACCGACGGTTGCCTCGGCGAAACCGACGCGGCGGATGACGTTATCCGACAGCAGTCCGTCCAAAATGCTCAGAACGGTGGGTCGGCTCAGGCGGGTACTATGGATGATCTCCTCGATCGTCAGCGCCTCTGACTTGCGCATTAGGTCCAGAACCAGACAGCGGTTGGCGGATTTTATGGTGTGGGTGGTGTTGATGCCGCTTTGCATTGCCGCACCCCTTTCTCCTATTTTAACAACAATCTTATTATATCAATATGGTTACTGTATTGCAAGCCCGAGAAACGAGAAAAACACAAAGAAAAGCAGGGGGAAAACGAGGGGCTTCTCCGATTTTGTATAGATGGATGACAAAAAAGACGCGAAATCAGCGGTAAAAGGGCGCAGCGAGGGGGAGAGGAGCGGGAAGAAGTGCGGGACACTTCGCGGGAACGGGCGGTGGGTGCGTCAAAGAAGTGTCTGCACCGAGCAGAAAATCAGGAACGCCCTCGCCAAGGCGGAGCTTTTTGTGAAAAGTAGACAAAAATCGTGCCGATATTTTTACAAACAAGATTTGCAAAACACATTGACAAAATAAAAACACGGGGATATAATGAAATCAACAAAGCCGATGCGTTTGCACGGCAGAGAAGGATGGACCACGGATGGAAAAGCTCTACTTCGGCGTTGAGATCGGCGGGACAAAGCAGCAGGTTGCTGTCTGCAACGACCGCGGCGAGATCGTTGAGATGCTCAGCGAAAAGGTTGAACTGAAAAACGGTGCAGCCGACATTCTCGCGTGGCTGAAGCGGAGCATCACGCGGCTGCAGGAGCGTTACCCGCAGGTACAGGCGATCGGCGTCGGCTTCGGCGGACCGCTCGAGACGCGGACGGGCAGAGTACTGATCTCCGTGCAGGTCCCGGGCTGGAAGGATTTTGAGCTGAAAACGTGGTTTGAGGCGACCTTCGGACTTCCTGCGACGGTCGTTGTAGACACCGTTGCCGGCGGCTATGCGGAGCTGAAGCTCGGCAGCGGACGGCAGAGCGACAAGTTCTTTTACACCAATATCGGAACGGGCATCGGCGGTGCGCTGTTTATCGACGGCAAAACGTGGGACGGCATCGGCTACGGCGCTGCGTTTCTCGGCAACACCTATACGGCGGACTGGACGGCGGACGTTGCCGGAGCGGTCGATCGCATTGAGGCGCTTTGCAGCGGCACGGCGATCGAGCGGCGGCTGCGGTCAAAGGGCTATGTTCCGCAGAGCTCGCTGCTGCAAACGCTGTGTGACGGCGACCGCACGGCGCTGTGCTGTCGGATGCTTCGGACGGCGGCGGAGCAGGGCGACCGCTTTGCGCTCGAAGAGCTGGACCGCGTGGGCTACACCTTCGGCATCGGCGTGGCGAACGTCGTGTCGCTGCTGGGGGTGGACACGGTATCCATCGGCGGCGGACTTGCCAATCTCGGCGAGTGCCTGCGGCAGCCGGTCGAAAAGTACGCCGAGCAGTACGTTTTCATCTCCGGCAAGGACCGTTTCAAGGTCGTGATCTGCTCACTGCTGGACAATAATGTTCCCGTCGGCGCGGCGCTCTACGCCCGTGACGGCTTCCGCACGGTTTGATCGATAGTCGATTATGGAACGTCCATAATTTACTATATAAATGTAACAACATAGGAGGAAAACAAATGAAAAAGCTCATCGCACTTCTTCTGGCGATCGTGATGGTCGTCGCGCTCTTTGCCGGCTGCTCCGGCGAGACGGAAAAGCCCACCGATCCGGCAACCGATGAACCCGTATCCGACAACGGCAACCAGACCACCGGAGAGAAGACGGAAATCAATGTCGGCTTCTCCTTTGCAACGCAGGAGGGCAGCTTCTGGCAGGCAATCCAGATCCTGACCGACCAGGCGGCGAAGGACTACTACGACGCACACGGCGTGAAGATCAACATTACCTACACCGTTGCGGACAATGACGCAGGCAAGCAGCAGAGCGACATCAAGGACCTGATCGCCTCCAAGCCCGACGTGATCGTCATTGCGCCGATGGACTCCACCGCGATCCTTTCCAGCATCAAGGAATGCCACGACGCAGGCATCCCTGTGATCACCACCTCCCGTCAGGAGAATCCCGAGGCGACCGGCGACCAGCGTGCCGATGTCTTTGTCGGTCTTGACACCACCGACCAGGCTTATACCACCGGCATCACCACCATTCAGAAGATGATCGACGACGGCTACAAGCCCGAGGACATCCATCCCATCAACATGATCGGCGACCTCGCCGACGAGAACGCGGTCAACCGCTCCAACGGCTTCAAAAAGGCCTGCGAGGAAATGGGCGTTACCGTCCTGCAGGACATCCCCTTCGAGTGGGACACCACGAAGTGCCTGAACCTCCTGTCTGCGGCACTGGTCGCACATCCCGAGAGGAACTGCATCTTCATCCCCAGTGACTCCCACCTTGCTTCCGCACAGGCTGCGATGGAGCAGAACAAGATGTGGCACAAGTACGGCGAGGAAGGCTATGTCTACCTCTGCTCGCAGGACGGCTCTATCGAGGGTCTGCCCTATGTGCGCGACGGCTACTGCATCGCTACCACCAGCTATGACCACTGGCCCGTTTCTCAGAAGGTCGTTGAGGAAATTGTCCTGCTCGCCAACGGCGGCACTCCCGAGAACGCCGTCGAGATGATGTCCGGTCGTGTCGTCACGCCGGAGAACATTGATACCCTCGAAAACCTTTGGGGCATCATGCTGGCAAATTGAGCGATTGAACCGGAGACTTTGAACCCCCTTCGTACTGAAACAAATAGCACCGCAGGCATTTTCGTCTGCGGTGCGCTGTAAGGTGATGACTAATGCAAATCAATAAAATGAAAGCGATCTCACTGAAAAGCAGAAAAGCACGTTCTGCACTTAGCGTTGCAGGCGTTTTCACGGTGCTGCTGGTGCTGCTGGCGTTTTTCGTGCCGCAGTTTTACAGTGTGACGAATTTCTCCAACATTTTGGAGCAGTGCTCGACGATCGGAATCCTCGCCGTCGGCATTTCCTTCGTTCTGGTCGGCGGCGGAATGGATATTTCGCTGGCGTCCAACCTCTGCTGCTCGGCGGTGCTCGGCGGCATTGTGATGAAAAACACGGGGAGTATCCCGCTCGGGATCGTTGTGATCTTTGCAACGGCGCTGGCGTTCGGCGCGTTTAACGGCGTTGCGGTCGCCTACTTCAAGATGGTGCCGTTCATCGTTACGCTCTCGACACAGGTGCTCGCGGCGGGCCTCGGCGTCCTGCTCAGCTCGTCGAAGAGTATTTTCGGCATTCCCGAAGCCTTCCTAAACGCGCTGACCGTCAATATTGCGGGCTTCCCGCTTGCCATTTACGTTCTGTTCGTAATGGTGATCCTCTATTGGCTGATTCTGAACCGCTCCTCGCTCGGCAGAAAGATTTTTGCGGTCGGCTCGAACGAGAATACGGCGGTCATCTGCGGCATCAACGTTCGTCTTGTCCGCATGAGCACTTATCTGTTTTCCTCCTTCTGCTCGGCGATCGTTGCGGTGCTGCTGACGGCGCGGCTCGGCTGCGCGTCCATGCAGATGGCATCCGACAGCACCAATATGGACGTTATGTGCTCGGCAATTCTCGGCGGCGTCAGTTTGTCCGGCGGCAAGGGCAGCGTTTGGGGTGCGTTCCTCGGCGCGTGCTTCATCGTTGTGTTCAGTAATCTCGTGAATCTGATCGGTATCGGATACTATCCGTCCCTGATGATTAAGGGCGCGGTCGTCGTCCTGGTCACCTGCTGGGATGCGAACCGTTCCAAGCGCTAAGGAGGGAGCACGGATGGAAAATCAGGCTTATTTGGATATTCGGAATGTCAGCAAGACATTCCCCGGCGTAAAGGCGCTCCGAAACGTCTCGGTACTGGCGTTCCGCGGCGAGGTGCTCGGCTTGGTCGGCATCAACGGCGCCGGAAAATCGACGCTGATGAATGCGCTTTCCGGCGTGATCGGCATTGACGAGGGCGAGATTCGCGTCAACGGTGCAACCGTCCATATCAGGACGCCGGCAGATGCCGAAAAGCACGGGATTGCAACAATCCATCAGGAGTCGATTGCGTTCCGCTATATGAGCGTGGCGGAGAACCTATACATCAATCAACTGCATCAATTTGTAAAGCTCGGCAAGCTCAGCTACCGCGCAATGACAGCCCGGGCGCGGAAGGATTTGAGCGCGGTCGGCTGCAATATCGACCCCTCCGCTCCGTTTTCGGAAATTACCATCGGACAGCGGCAGATGGTCGAGATTGCCCGCGCGCTGAACGCAGGCTCCGACATCGTGCTGTTCGACGAGCCGACCTCCTCGCTGACGACACCGGAGAAGGAGATCCTCTTCACTCTGATTCGCCGACTGAAGGAGCAGGGCAAGGTCGTGATCTATATTTCGCACTTCCTCGATGAGGTGCTGCAAATCTGCGACCGTATTATCGTCATGCGGGACGGACAGGTCGTCGGCGAGCGTCTGCGCGAGGAGACCTCCATCGCAGACATTGCCGAGCAGATGGTCGGTCACAAGGTGCGGTCGCTGGAGGTGGATTTCCGTGTCCGCACCGACCGCCCCGTCGTGGCGGTCCGACATATGAGCGTGGGCGAGAAGGTCCGTGATGTCAGCCTTACCGTACACGAGGGTGAGATTCTCGGGCTTTGGGGTCTGCTCGGCTCGGGAAGAACGGAGATTGTCCGCGGTTTGCTGGGGCTGGATAAGCGCAGCGGCGGCGAGATCGATTACTACGAGGCGGACGGAACCTGCCGCCGTATCCGCGGGCGCGGCTTGCTGGACCTCTGCGGCTACATTACCGAGAGCCGTCACTTTGACGGACTTTTTCTGAAGCTTCCGGTCTATCAGAACTTCACCATGCCGCTGCTGCGGCGGTTCAGCAACAAGCTGGGGCTGCTGCAAACCAAGCGGGAGGCGGAGGGGCTGAAGCCCTACGTCGAGACGCTGGAGATCAAGCTCCCGTCCCCGGCTGCCGCTTCGGAGCAGCTCTCCGGCGGCAACCAGCAGAAGCTGCTGATTGCTCGCTGGCTGAACAAGAACGAGCGGTTCTATATTTTCGATGAGCCGACACGCGGCGTCGATGTCAACGCCAAGGCGCAGATTCACCAGCTCATTCTCGATTTGGCGAGCAAGGGCAACGCGGTGATCGTCATTTCCTCGGAGATTGAGGAGTGCATGACCCTTTCCAGCCGTATCGCAATCGTCCGCAAGGGAACGATTGTCGGCGAGGTCACGCGGGAGGCGGCTGTCGAGCACAAGCTCATGGAGCTGTGCATGGAAGAGGAGGCGGTGTAGGATGAACAAGGCGGTCTCAAGAAAGAAATTCAATCCGATCAACTACGGCGTTTATATCATCTTTGCGTTGATCTTCGTCGTATTTGCTGTCATGAGTAAGGCATTCGTCAGTCTGGGCAATCTGTCCATGCTGATTTCCAATTCCGCGTCGCTGATGGTTGTCTGCACCGGTCTGACCTTCGTTATCATTACAGGCGCACTGGACCTGTCGGTCGGTTCGACACTGCTGCTTTCGGGTATGCTGATCAATATTTTGGTCGGCAAAGGTATTGCAATCCCCGTTGCAATCTTGACAGCGGTCGCCGCCGGTACGCTCATCGGTGCGATTAACGGCATCATCGTGGCGAAGCTTCACGCAAACGCCTTCCTCGTTACCTACGGCACACAGATTGCGGTGCGTGGGCTGGCGCTGACCCTCTCGGGGAATGCTTCGGTCTTTACGGACAGCTCGCTGAAGGAATTTTTCCGCTTTGAGCTGCTCGGCTTACCGCTGTATGTTTTCATCGCCTTCCTGCTGCTGCTCGGGGCGCAGTTTGTCCTGCGCTACACGACCTACGGCAGAAAGGTCATTACCGTCGGCTGTAATGAGGCGGGCGCGGAAAAAATCGGCATCAATACAGGGTGGATCCGCATTTCCGTCTTTGCGCTGTCGGGGTTCTTCGCGGCGCTGGCGGGATTGGTCAGCGTGGCGAACGTCGGCAACTGTACGCCCTACACCGGCAGCGGCGTGGAATTCAACGGCGCGGCGGCGATCCTGATGGGCGGCACCAGCATGTACGGCGGCAAAGGCTCGGTCTTCCCGGGAACGCTCATCGGCATTTTCCTGCTGCAAACGATGGAAAACGGTCTGACTGTTCTCGGCGTCAACCCGTATTACCTGTCGCTCGTGCGCGGCGGACTGATCTTCGTCGCCATGTTTGCGGATTCCATCAAGAACAAGAGAGCTTAGGAGGCTGTTTTATGACACGCAAAGAGACTGTAAAGCGCGCCATTCACTTTCAGACCCCGGGGCGCGTGCCGAAGTTCTTCTTCAACGGCGACCTGAGCCGTTCGGACATCGTGATGGTCGTCTGCGAGGACTGGGCGATGGGACCGAATCATAACGCGGTGGAATGGGGCTTTACATGGGACATCAAGGAGGGCGAGTCCTCCCCGATGGGCGTGCCGCATTTTACGCGCATTGAGGATTTAGACCAACTCGACGACTACATCGAAAATTGCCTGCCCGACGTTGACCGCGTGGACCGCTTCCGCCGCCTGAACGATGTGGAGGTCGGCGACCGCTATCTGCTGGGCAGCACCTTCCTCAGCGGCTTTACCGTGATGATGCTCCTGCGCGGCTTTGAGAATCTGATGTGCGACCTCTACGAGGAGCCGGAGCAGGTCAGGAAGCTGGCGGAGGCGGTGTTCGGCTTTGAAAACAAGCTGATTCGCCGCATGAGCGAGTTGGGCTTTGACGGCGTCGCTCTGTTCGACGACTGGGGCACGCAGCGCTCGCTGTTTATCTCGCCGGATATGTGGCGGGAGCACTTCCTGCCGCATTACAAGAAGCAGTTCGTGCTGGCACATTCCTTGGGAATGGATGTGTTTTTCCATACCTGCGGCGCGGTGTATCCCATTATCGGCGACCTGATCGACGCGGGCGTGGATATGCTGAACCTCGGTCAGATCGGTCTGAACGAACCGGAGCGGCTCGCGCGGGAAATGAAGGGGCGCGTCTGCTTCAGCCAGCCGCTGGACTATCAGAAGACCTGCATCTCCGGCACAAAGGAGGATATTTTCGCCGAGGCGCGCTATGTCTACGAGCTGCTGGGCGACGAACGCGGCGGCTTCATCCCCGAGATTTTCGACTACGAGCTGATGGGCTGGCAGCCGGATGACCCGATGAACACCGAGTACCAAATTCAGGCGTTTGAGGTTTTGTAATAGAATCTGTTAAAAAGCTTGAAAAGCTTTTTCAGCGTGTCGAAAAACCCTTTTCGGCACGCCGGCAGACTGCGAAAAAGTTCGGAAGACAAGCAACTCACACCCGTCGGCGTACACAGGTACGGCAGGGCGTGAGTTGCGCAGTAAGTCAAAATCCTTGCGAAGCAAGCCTGTTTTTGAC
>URWG01000018.1 GCA_900551495.1 uncultured Eubacteriales bacterium | reverse complement strand
ACAGGCTTGACACTTTTTTGAGAATCAAAAGCACCTCCCGAGGCGGGAGGTGCTTCAGCGTGTCGAAAAACCTCGTGTCATTCCGAGGAGAGCGCAGCTCGACGTGGGAATCTCATGTGAAATGTTTCAAATTCGCCAAAGTTCGCCGAGAGTTCGAAACAATTCCGCGAGATTGCCACGGGTGCAAGCACCCTCGCAATGACAGGCTTGACACTTTTTTGAGAATCAAAAGCACCTCCCGAGGCGGGAGGTGCTTTCTGTTCAGGGGCGACCGTCGGCAAACTGCGAGGTTGTCGTGCTGACGGAAGCGGTGGCAGTCGCTTCGCTGCCGTCCGCGCTGAGCGTATAGTCGGAATCGGCTGTCAACTCGGCGGAGCAGAAGAACAGGAAGCTTGCGTTACAGGGCGCTTCGCCGACATAGAGCGTGTTGCCGCTTGCGTCCGAAACGGTGACGGTACCGCCGCTTAAAACAAGTGTGTTGCCGAAGCCGTTTCCGTTAGGCTGCTGCGGCTGTGTGCCGTCGGGCAGCTCGGGCGGTGTTCCGTTCTGACCGCTGCCGTCGGGGCGGGAGGGCTGCTGCCCGCCGGTGCCCGCCTGCGGAGGCTCCTGACCCTGCGGGGGCTGCTGACCGTTCGTATTGTCGGACTGCGGGGGCTGCTGACCTCCGCCGAACGAATCGGGTTGACCGCCCATACCGCCCATGCCGACAGAGCCGAAGGTGACGTAGGCTTGCGTCGTACTGAGGTTCATGCCCATGCCGTTGCTGCCGCCTGCTGCCAAGACGGTGCCGCCCGTGATGGAGATCGTGCCGTCCGCGTCGAGGGGCTGGTTGTCGGCGGCGTTGCCGCTCCAAACGGTCACGCTGCCGCCGGAGATCGTCAGGCTGCCGTTGGAGTTAAAGCCGTCGCCTGCGGCAGTGTAGGCGACGATCGTGCCGCCGTAGATGTTCATGGAGAAATCGTAACTGCCGAGGTCGGAATTCGCGGCGTTGAGGCAGTCGTCCTCGCAGAAGATCGAAATATTACCGGAACGGATGTTCAGCGTTGCCGCCTCAATGCCCTCGTATGCTTCGGTGATGACGATGGTCGGACCGTCGGTGCCCTCCGCGCCGATGTCCATGGTCAGGTCGCAGTGCAGCGCGTCGTCCGCAGCGGCGAGGTTCAGCGTGCCGCTCTCGACGGCGAGATACTGCTTGGCATTGACCGCGTCGTTGACGGCGGCGTTAATGTTCAGCGTCAGTTCGCGGAGGGTGAGGGAGGCTTCGCCCTCCTCGGTCGTTGATGCGCCGGATTTGATGCCGTTCTTTCCGTTTGCGTTCAGAGTCAACGTGCCAGTGCCGCAGAGGGTGACGTTCGAGCCGTCCTTACATTTAATGACGGCGTTTTCTGCGTTTTCGTTCGCGGGATTCGTGTCGTCATTGTTCGCGGCGGCGGCCGTCAGGGTGTTTTCCGTGCCCGCAGCGGCGACGATGGTGACCTCGGTGGATTTGTTGCACGCGATCGGCGCGGTGTCGCTGCTTGTCAGGGTCAGACCGTTCAGAATGAGCGTTACGTCGGTCGTGCCCTTTTTGACTTTTACCGAGCCGTCTGCGCACGAGCCGGAGAGCAGATATGTCCCGCTGCCGTTGATCGTCAGCGCCGTGCCTTCGTATTCGTAGCCGTTGCTGCTGCCTTCGGCGACGGTAATGCCGCCGTCGGAGAAAACGAAGGCAGTCTCGTCAGCGGTCGTCTCAACGGTTGCGGCGGTGCTTTCACTTGCTGCCGCTGTGGGGGAGACGGTCGCGACGTTTTCGGACGTTTTTCCGCAGGCGGTGAGTGAGAGGAGTAATGCCGCGCCTGCGACCACAGAAATGATTTGCTTCGGTTTCATAAAAATACCTCCTTTGTCCCATTGGGCGTTTGCCCTTCGGATGCCGCAATCATAAACGCCGAACCTAAAGCGCAGTTAAAGGAAAAACGCTTTTTTCTTTTAGGTTCGTTTTAGGGTGACGGCATAGAATGGGGGTGCAAAGGAGGTCACGGCGATGGAAAACAAGATGCAGTTCAGCTTTGAACGCTATGAAAAGAAATACCTTTTGACGGCGGCACAGCAGAAATTCCTGCTCGAGGCGATGCAGCCGTATGTGCAGCCCGACCGCTACAGCAGCTACACGATTTGCAATATTTATTATGATACCGCAGATTGGCGGCTCATCCGCGCTTCGCTGGAGAAGCCCGCGTATAAGGAAAAGCTGCGCGTCCGCAGCTACGGGGTACCGACGGAGACGGACCGTGTGTTTGTGGAGCTGAAGAAAAAGTTTGACGGGATCGTCTACAAGCGCCGCATCGTCACCGCGCCCGATGAGGTGACTCCGTTCCTAAACGGCAGCGTACCCTGCGGGCAATACGGACAGATCGGGCGGGAGCTTGGATGGTTTCAATCCTTCTACCGCACGGAGCCGAAGGTGTTTATCGGCTACGACCGTCAGGCGTTCGTGGGAGCGGAGGACCCGTCGCTGCGCATTACCTTTGACACGAATCTGCGCTGGCGGACGGAGGCGCTTGAGCTTGGCAGCGGCGACTACGGAGCGCCGATCACGATGGCGGGCGACGCATTGCTGGAGCTGAAGCTTGCGGCAGCCTGTCCGCTCTGGCTGAGCCGTCTGCTGTCCGAGGCGGAGGCTTTTCCAACGTCGTTTTCAAAATACGGAAGCTGCTATCAAAACGATCTCCCGTCGGAGCTAAAGATAAAGGAGGCGCGTCGCTGTGCTTAATTCGATCATCGGAACGGAACTGACCCTTTCAACATTTTTTATCTGTACTGCGGTTTCCCTTGTGCTCGGTATCGGGCTGGCGCTGGTCGGAATGTACCGCGCGCGCTCGACGCAGAGCTTTGCAATTACGATCGCGATCCTGCCGATGGCGGTTCAGCTCGTTATCATGCTCGTCAACGGCAATCTCGGCGTCGGCGTTGCGGTCGCCGGAGCGTTCGGCTTGGTGCGCTTTCGTTCCGCGCCGGGGACCGCGCGGGAGATCGGCGTTCTGTTCTCCGCAATGGCAATCGGGCTTGCCACGGGCATGGGCTTTGTGTGCTTGGCGGCGATCTTCTTCGCGGTCCTTGCCCTTGCGCTGCTGCTCCTGACAAGGCTGCGGTTCGGACAGCGGGGAGCGTCGGAGCGCGTCTTAAAGGTTACGATTCCGGAAACGCTCGATTACGACGGGCTGTTTGACGATCTGTTTGAAAAATTCACGAGGGCGCATACGCTCGTGCGCGTCAAAACGACCAATATGGGGACGCTCTATGAGCTTGAATATCGCATTACGCTGTACAGCGAACAGATTCCGAAGGAGTTTTTGGATGCGCTGCGCTGTCGGAACGGAAATCTCAACATCGTCTGCGGTCGGGAGACGGAGCGTGAGGCGCTTTGACGGTTGATTTTTTCGGGAAAACGATTTATACTAAAATCTGTTAAAAGCTCGAAAAGCTTTTTATAGCGCCAAAGGCGCGTCAGTACTATACTGACGAAAAGAAATAACGAGGAGGGGTGACGATGCGGCTGCTGATTGCGGAGGATGAGCCGGATCTCGCGGAGGCGCTGACGGTATTCTTTGAGAAGAATCACTTTTCCGTGGACGCCGTTCATAACGGCTTTGACGCCTATGAATATGCCGTCAGCGGAGCGTATGACGCCATTATTCTCGACGTGATGATGCCGAAAATGGACGGGATTCAGGTGCTGGAACGCCTGCGGCGGGAGCAGATCAGAACGCCGATCATGATGCTGACGGCGAAGGGGCAAAAGGATGACCGCATTCTCGGCTTCAATGCCGGCGCGGACGACTATCTGCCGAAGCCGTTTGACCCGATCGAGCTGCTGAGTCGAGTCCGCGCCATCCTGCGCCGCGGGGAGGTCTATCAGCCGACGCTGCTGACCTACGGCGACCTGACGCTCGATCCGACGAGCGGCGCGCTGTCCTGCGGTGATCGCTCCGTTCGTCTCGGCGGGCGGGAATTTCAGGTGATGGAACTGTTCATGCGTTCGCCGCGACAGGTCTTTTCCGCCGAGCGCATCATGGAAAAGGTATGGGGCTGGGATGCCGAGGCGGAGATCAACGTCGTTTGGGTCAACATCTCCAATCTCCGCAAGCGCCTCAAAGCGATCGGCTCCCGCGTGCAGCTTCGGGCGAGCCGCGGGCTGGGCTACGCGCTGGAGGACACGGTATGATAAAGCAGCTTCGAAATCGTTTTATTCGGATCGCGACGCTGTCCGTTGCGGCGGTCATGCTGCTGCTGACGGTGATACTGAACGTGGCAAATTACTTTTCCACCGATGCCGATCTGCGGCAGACGCTGGACCTAATCTATGAAAATCAAGGCACGATCCCTGTTACGGGGAAGCCCGAGGATGGAATGCTCCCGCCGCAGGATACGCAGGAGCGCCCGACAGAGCCGTTTGACCGCCTTCCACCCGAGGGCGAACAGAAACGAAGCGGCGGACCGTTTACGGCAGAGACGCCGTTTTCTACGCGCTTCTTTGTCCTGCGCTACACTGACGACGGCACGCTGACGCAGGCGGAGCTGGAGAAGATCGCCTCCGTCTCGGAGGAGGATACGGCGCAGTACCTTGCCGCAGCGCTGGAAAACGGCGAGGGCTACGGTCATTACGGGGACTACCGCGTCCTTGTGGCGCATCTCGGCGAGAACCGCAATATGGCAATCTTCCTCGATTGCTACCGCGAGCTTCGCTCGGTGCGGACGGTGCTGCTGTGGTCGCTCGTGGCGGACGTCGGCTGTACCTTGCTGGTATTTTTGCTGGTCGTGCTTCTCTCGCGGCGGGCGATCGATCCCGTTGTGCGCAGTGCGGAGCGGCAGAAGCAGTTTATCACCGACGCGGGGCATGAGCTGAAAACGCCGATCACCGTGATCGCGACCAGCCTCAAGGTGCTGGAAATGGAAACAGGGAAGCAGAAATGGATTGACAAGGCACAGGCACAGACCGAGAAGCTGACGGAGCTGGTCAATTCTCTTGTTACGCTCTCGCGCATGGATGAGGAGACGTCACCGCTCAAGTCGGAGCCGTTTGCCGTCAGCGAAGCTGTGAGTGAGACGGCGGAGTCATTCCGTGATTTTGCCGCGACGAAGGGACACGAGCTGACGGCGGAGATCGCCGAAAACCTGACCTACTGCGGCGACGAATACGCGGTTCGTCAGCTCGTATCCATCCTGCTGGACAACGCGGTAAAATATGCCGTACCGAATACGCCGATCGCCGTTTCGTTGGAGAAAACGCGGAAGGGCGTTGTGCTGCGGACCAAAAATCACTGCGACCCTGCCCTTGCGGACGAGACAGGGAAGCTCTTTGACCGCTTCTATCGCGCCGACCCGTCGCGAAACGCGGAAAGCGGCGGGTTCGGGATCGGGCTTTCCATTGCCCGCGGCATCGCCGAGGGGCACCGCGGCACCATCGGCGCAAAATGTGTCGGCGACGTGATCGAATTCACAGTCGAGCTGCGATAAATAATGCAAAAAACTGCCGTCTCCGAGAGAATACTCGGGGTCATATGTCCCCCAATACCGGACACCCGGTATTGGGGGACATATCAAACAAACGGTTAAAAATAGAACGAACGGTAAAGCTTTGAAAATAAAAACGGAGGGTTTGCGCGGAATATAACGTTAAATGCTTTGTGTTTTCGGCAAAGCATGATATAATATACAAAAAATCGGCAGAGGAGTGATCGCGTCAAAACTGCCGGCATTGAGGTTGCGCGGGCGCTTTGCAGGACCGACAGTAAGGTAAGCTCGTCTTTTGCACCGCGAGCAACGAATCTGCCGGCGAGAACGATGAGGTCAACGTCTGCTACTATCTGCATAAGCCGTTCGGCGTTGAGCGAGTGCGGGCAATGCTCGACCGCCTGAATCTCGAGAAGGCCGAGGAAGCCCGCACGGTAAGGCTCCCCGACGCCTGCAGGGAGGAGATGGCGGAGGACCGCAAGATCGTCATTCGGACAGGGACCGAGGGCGGCTCGTTCTGCATTACAGTGGACAATACCTACAGCGAGCGGCACGCTGCATTATACGAAAGGCGGCGTGCCGGCGTCCACAAAGCATAAGGGCGCGGGCTTGAGCATCCGCCCCATCCGAAGCATTGCCGAACGCTGCGGCGGGGTCTGCAGCACCGATGCGCCCTTGCGCTTCGGATGAAATCATGATACACTGAAATTTTATGATAAATCGAACGCTCGGCGCTGCCGAGAGAGAATAACGGAGGGATCACCATGACGATCAACAAGACCGCAGCGGGCGAAACGCTGACACTCACTTTATCGGGACGTCTCGACACCAACACCTCGCCTCGGTTGGAGGCGGAGCTGAAGCAGTCGGTCAGCGGCGTGAAGGAGCTGATTTTTGACTTTTCCGAGGTTGAGTATATCTCCTCTGCGGGGCTTCGCGTCCTGCTTGCGGCGCAGAAGGTGATGAACCGACAGGGGAGCATGAAGCTCATCGGTGTCGGCGCAGAGGTTATGGAGGTGTTCGAGATCACCGGCTTTTCGGACATCCTGACGATCGAATAAGCGCGGCATGGATACCTTCCTTTGGCTTATTCTGACGGCGCTGCTGCCCGTCGTGCTGTCCGCATTGGTGTATCTTACCCGACACGTGAAGGCGATCGCACGGATGCCGTACCCTGTCCGTCAGCTCTTGATCGGACTTCTGTTCGGCGGGCTGGCAATCCTGGGGACGGAATACGGTATCAAGATCGACGGTGCCGTAATCAATGCCCGCGACGCCTCTCCGATCTGCGCGGGACTGTTTTTCGGCGCTCCGGCGGGCGTGATCGCGGGTGTGATCGGCGGTGCGGAACGCTGGTTCGCCGTGCTTTGGGGCGCGGGCGAATATACGCGTCTTGCGTGCAGCGTTTCGACCGTGCTTGCGGGCGTCTTTGCGGCTGCACTGCGCAAATTTATGTTCGATAACAAAAAGCCGAAGTGGTATTACTGCCTTGCGGCGGCGGTGATCGCGGAGGTCATCCATATGCTGATGATCTTTCTGACGAACATGACCGACGTGCAGACCGCTTTTTCCTTCGTTCGCGCCTGCTCGCTGCCGATGATCGCGGTGAACGGGCTTTCGGTCATGCTCGCGGGCGTGCTGCTGTCCCTGCTGTCCGAGCGGGAGCACAGGGGCGCGCGGCATGAGCTGAAAAAGATCTCGCAGTCGTTCCAACGCTGGCTGCTCGTCTGCGTGACCGGCGGCTTCCTTATGACGACGCTCTTTACCTGGGCGCTGCAGGCGGAGCTTGCAAAAAATGAGGCGTACACGCTCGTGCGTCTGAATTTAGTGGACGTCCGTCAGGACATCGTGGACGCCTCGGACAAAAACCTGCTGCGCCTGACGCGGACGATCGCCTCGCGCATCAATGCCGCGAAAAAGGTCAACGCCGAGCTGCTTGCCTCGCTCGGCAGAGAGTACGACATTGCCGAGATCAACGTGATCGATGCCGACGGGATCATTACGGCATCTACCTACGAGGGCTTCCTCGATTATGATATGCGGGGCGGCAGCCAGTCGGCGGAATTTCTCGTCTTGCTCGACGGGCAGACGAAGGAATATGTGCAGAGCTATCAGCCGACCTCCTCCGACGCGTCGATCCTGCGCAAGTATGCCGGCGTGACGCTTTCCGGCGGCGGCTTTGTGCAGGTCGCCTATGACGCAGAGCGCTTCCAACGGGATATTGACGGTACGGTCGTCGGCGCGACCCGCAACCGGCACGTCGGCGAAAACGGCTGTATCATCATCGCCGGCGAGAACTGGAATATCGTCAGCGACAGACACGGAAACGAGGGGCAGAACCTCGACGTTTCCGGCATTTATATCGACCGCGCGACCATGCCCGAGGGGGTGCCCTTCAATGCCGCCGTCTACGGAGAGGACGCGCTCTGCTCCTACATCGTCTCCGAGGGCTACTATATTGTTGCCGCCCTGCCGATGACGGAGGCAATGCTTTCACGCGATATATCGGTATACGTTACGGTGTTCATGGAGTTCGTCGTTTTCGGTATGCTGTTTATCGTCGTGTACTTCCTCATCAAGAAGCTTGTTGTGGATAACATGGCGAAGATCAACCGCTCGCTCGGCAAGATCACGAGCGGAAATCTTGACACGGTGGTTGACGTTCGGACGAACGAGGAGTTTGCCTCGCTCTCCGACGACATCAATTCGACCGTTCTGACGCTGAAGCGTTATATTGCGGAGGCGGCGGCGCGTATCGACCGCGAGCTGGAGTTTGCAAGGTCCATCCAGCACTCCGCGCTGCCGACGGTTTTCCCGCCCTATCCGAACCACAGCGAGTTTGACCTCTACGCCGCCATGGACACCGCCAAGGAGGTGGGGGGCGACTTCTACGACTTCTATTTTGTCGGCGAGAACAAGCTGGGCTTCCTGATTGCCGACGTCTCCGGCAAGGGAATCCCCGCCGCAATGTTCATGATGACGGCAAAAACCATCATTAAGGGCTATGCCGAGGCGGGCAGACCCGTCGATGAGGTCTTTACCGTTGCCAACGAGAAGCTGTGCGAATCGAACGAGGCGGGGATGTTCGTCACCGCGTGGATGGGTGTGCTGGATACCGTAAGCGGCAGGGTCGAGTTTGCAAACGCGGGACACAACCCGCCGCTGGTACGCCATGCGGACGGAGCGTTTGAATATCTGCGGACGAAGCCGAACCTCGTGATTGCGGGGATGGAGGGGCTGCGCTACCGCAAAAATGAGCTGACCCTCGCCGCGGGCGACGAAATTTTCCTTTACACAGACGGCGTGACCGAGGCGACGAATTCCCAAAACGAGCTTTACGGCGAGGAGCGGCTGGCAGCCCTGCTCAACCGTCTGCACGGGCTGACGGGTGAGGAGCTGTGCCGCGCGGTCAAGGCAGATATTGCTGCGTTTGTCGGTGATGCGCCGCAGTTTGACGACATTACGATGCTGCACCTGAAGTACAACGGAGGGAACTGAAAATGAAAGAGATGACGATTCCCGCAACGGTCGGGAACATCAAAAAGGTCACGGCTTTTGTGGATGAGCAGCTTGAGCAGATCGACTGCCCGCCGAAGGCGCGGAGGCAGATCGACATTGCGATTGACGAGCTGTTTGGCAATATTGCCCGATATGCCTACAATCCGGATACCGGTCCCGCTACGGTGCGGGTCGAGGTAACGCAGGAGCCGATCTCGGTGGTGATTACCTTCATTGACCACGGCATTCCCTACGATCCGCTGAAAACCGCAGAGCCGGACATTAGCCTTTCGGCGGAGGAGCGTGCGATCGGCGGACTTGGGATTTTTTTGGTCAAAAAGACCATGGACGAGATCACCTACGAGTATAAAAACGGACAGAACATCCTTCGGATTCGGAAGGCTATATGAGGTGGCAAACCATGAGCAACACGATTTTCCGTAAAAAGAGCATGGAAAAAATCTCCTCGCCCGAGCAGATGAACGACTATATCCGTGTGTCGAATCCCGCCGTATGGATAATTCTGGTTGCAGTGGTCGTACTGCTGGCGGGCGTGTGTGTTTGGGGTATTTTCGGACGGCTGGATACTGCGGTGGAGACCGGCGGCATCTGCGCGGACGGACGGCTGACCGTTTACGTCGGTGAAAAGGACATTGCCGAGGTCGGTCCCGAGACGCTTGTCTCGGTGAACGGGACGGAGTACGCGGTGGCTTCCGTTGCCGCTGCCCCCGTTCGGCTTGACGGTGCGGACGACTACCTGCTGCACCTGATCGGACTCTCGGCGGAAAATTGGGCGTATCCCTTGGAGGTCAACGCGCCCGCGCTTGCCGACGGCGTATATGCGGCTTCCGTGATCACCGAACGGGTTAAGCCGCTTGACTTCGTGCTGAACTGAGGTGCGCGGATGAAGGCAGTCAAAAAGATCAGACAGCCCGTGACAAACGGAGCGGCAAAGGTGCCCGTCGTCATGCAGATGGAGGCGCTCGAATGCGGCGCGGCAAGTCTTGCGATGATTTTGGCGTACTACGGCAAGTGGATCCCCTTGGAGCAGGTGCGGCTGGACTGCGGCGTTTCGCGCGACGGCTCGAACGCACGGAATATCCTCCGCGCCGCCCGCAGCTACGGACTGAGCGCAAGGGGCTATCGCTATGAGCCGGAGACGCTGAAAAAAGAGGGAAAATTTCCCTGCGTTATCCATTGGAATTTCAACCATTTTGTGGTTTTGAACGGCTTTCGCGGGAATAAGGCGGTGCTCAACGACCCCGCGAAGGGAACCTATACCGTCCCGATGAGCACCTTTGACGATTCCTTTACGGGCATCTGTCTGCTCTTTGAGCCGACCGAGGGGTTTGTCCCCGAGGGAAAGCCGCAGTCGATGCTCGGCTTTGCGCGTAAACGACTGGTCGGCGCGGGTGCGGCGGTCGCTTTTGTGACGCTGACCGCCGTGATCTCCGCACTGCTCGGGATCATCACGCCCGCCTTTTCGCGTATCTTCCTTGACCGCCTGCTGACGGGGAAAAACCCCGAGTGGCTCGTGCCGTTTACCGTTGCGCTCGCGGGGATCAGCGTTGTGCAGCTCGTCGTCGCGTGGATACAGGCGGTCTATTCTCTCCGCATTAACGGCAAGCTTGCCATGGTCGGCAGCACGACCTTCTTGTGGAAGGTCCTGCGTATGCCGATGGAGTTTTTCTCCCAGCGCATGGCGGGCGATATTCAGGGCAGACAGGCGTCAAACGCGATGATCGCGGGGAATTTGGTCAACACCTTCGCCCCGCTTGCGCTTGACGCGGGCATGACGGTATTCTATTTGGTCGTTATGCTCCGCTACAGCGTCCCGCTGACGCTGATCGGGCTGACCTCCGTGCTTGCAAATGTCCTTCTCTCCCGTGTGATCTCCAAAAAACGCATCAACATCACCCGTGTGCAGATGCGCGATGCGGGCAAGCTTGCGGGTACGACGGTCGCGGGCATTGAGATGATTGAGACGATCAAGGCAAGCGGCGCGGAAAACGGATTTTTCGAGAAATGGGCGGGCTATCAGGCAAGCGTCAACACGAATCGGGTCCGTTTTCAGCGGATGAACCAGCTTCTCGGGCTGCTGCCGGCGCTGGTGAGCAGCCTGTGCAATACGGCGGTGCTGATGGTCGGCGTTTTCCTTGCGATGCAGGGAGAGCTTACCGTCGGTATGATTATGGCATTTCAGGGCTTTTTGGCAGCCTTTGTCGCGCCTGCATCGACGATGATCTCGGCGGGGCAGACCCTGCAGGAGATGCGCACCGATATGGAGCGCATCGAGGACGTGATGAAATATCCGTCCGACGTTGTTTTTGCCGAGCCTGCGGAGGACGGTCCAGAGGAATATGATAAGCTCTCCGGAAATATCGAGATCAAAAACATCACCTTCGGCTATTCGCGCCTTGCCGAGCCGCTGATTAAGGATTTCAGTATGACGCTGAAAGCAGGCAGCCGCGTTGCCTTCGTCGGACCCTCCGGCTGCGGCAAGTCCACGATCTCCAAGCTGATTTCGGGACTTTACCGTCCGTGGAGCGGGGAAATTCTGTTTGACGGTAAGCCGATCTCCGCGATCGACCGCAGCGTTTTCACCGGCTCGCTTGCCGTGGTGGATCAGGACATTATCCTGTTCGAGGACACCATTGCGAACAATATCAAGATGTGGGATAACTCCATCGAGGACTTTGAGATGATCATGGCGGCGCGTGACGCGCAGCTCCATGAGGACATTATGCAGCGAGAGGGTGGCTATAATTACCGACTGACCGAGGGCGGAAAGGACTTTTCGGGCGGTCAGCGGCAGCGTATGGAGATCGCCCGCGTGCTGGCGCAGGACCCGACGATCATTATTTTGGACGAGGCGACGAGTGCGCTCGACGCAAAGACCGAGTATGACGTTGTAAAGTCCATCAAGGACCGCGGTATCACCTGCATCGTTGTGGCGCACCGCCTGTCTACCATCCGCGACTGCGATGAGATCATCGTCATGGACCAAGGGTGTGTCGTCGAGCGCGGGACGCATGAGGAGCTGATGCGGCGCGGCGGTGCGTATACACAGCTCGTGACGAACGAGTAAAGGGGGGGACGCTTCATGGGATGGTTTGACGAGCAGATCAGAGAGCGCAAGCAGCAGGACGATGAAGCCTTTGCCGAAGCCTTTGCGAATATGGCGTCCGCCGTCATGGGAAAGCGGGTTGCCGCCGCACTGAACGACGATCGCACCGTTACCAAAAACGCGATCGACGAAATATTGAAGTATTACCATGTCAAAAGTCGGGAGGTCCCCGAAAATATCACCGACATGAGCGAGCAGCTGGAGTATCTGATGCGTCCCTACGGCATTATGCGCCGCACGGTGAAGCTGGAGGACGGCTGGTATCGTGATGCCGTCGGTGCGATGCTCGGCGTGCTGCGCAAAAACGGAAAGGTTGTCGCGCTGCTGCCGTCCGGACTTTCCGGCTACAGCTATTACGACTATGAAACGGGCAAGCGCAGAAAGCTCAACCGCAAAAACAGCAGCCTGTTTGAGGCGGAGGCAATCGCGTTTTATAAGCCCTTCCCGCTGAAAAAGCTCAGCCTTTCCTCGCTTGCCGCCTATATCGTTCGGTCGCTTTCCGCCGCCGACCTTATGCTGGTCGCGCTGGCGACGCTTGCGGTGTCGCTGATGGGACTGATTTCTCCGGTGCTCAGCAAGCTCCTGTTTGAGCGGGTGCTGCCGTCGGAGAATGTCCGCGTGCTTGTTTCGCTGGCGGTCTTTTCCGTGTGTGTTTCCGTCAGCTCGCTCCTAATCTCTGCGGTCAAGAATATGCTCACGACGCGGATCGATACGAAGCTGAATATCTTCATCGAGGCGGCGACCATGATGCGCGTGATGTCGCTGCCTGCGGATTTCTTCAAGCAGTACAGTGCAGGCGAGCTTTCCAACCGTGCGACACAGATCGGCACGCTTTGCAATCTGCTGGTCTCCGCCGTCCTGTCCACGGGTCTGACCTCGCTGTTTTCCCTGATCTACATTTCGCAAATCTTCGTTTATGCGCCCGCGCTCGTCGTGCCGGCGCTGCTGATTCTGCTTGCGACGGTCGTGGTTTCCGTCGTTTCGTCCCTGCTGGAGACAAAGTACACCACGAAGGAAATGGAGCTTTCCGGCAAGGAGAGCGGCATGACCTACGCGCTCATCACGGGAATTCAGAAGATCAAGCTTGCGGGAGCGGAAAAGCGTGCGTTTGCAAGGTGGGGGAATCTCTACGCCGAGACTGCTAAGATGACCTATTATCCGATAAAGCTCGCATCGGTCGGCGGTCTTGCCGTCAGCCTCGCGGGAACGCTCCTGATGTACACGCTGTCGGTGAACGCGGGCATTTCCGTTGCGGATTACTATGCCTTCAGCACGGCTTACGGCATGGTGTCCGGCGCATTTTCCGCCCTTGCGGGAATCGCTCTTACCGCGTCGCAGATCAAGCCCGTGCTGACGACAGTCAAGCCGTTTTTCGACGCCGTTCCCGAGATTTCCGATGGGAAGCAGGTGCTCACACGGCTCTCGGGCGGCATTGAGCTGAATAACGTCTCGTTCCGATATAACGAGAATATGCCGCTCGTGCTGGATGACCTTTCGCTCAAAATCCGTGCGGGACAGTATGTGGCGATCGTCGGCAAGACGGGCTGCGGCAAGTCAACGCTGCTGCGGCTCCTGCTGGGCTTTGAGCACCCGCAGAAGGGCGCGATCTACTACGACGGCAAGGACCTTGAGCGGATTGATCTTCGGTCGCTTCGCCGCCGTATCGGTGTCGTGATGCAAAACGGCAAGCTGTTTCAAGGTGACATTTACTCCAATATCGTCATTTCCGCGCCGTGGCTGTCGCAGAAGGAGGCGTGGGAGGCGGCGGAGCTTGCGGGTATCGCCGAGGACATCCGAAAAATGCCCATGGGGATGAACACCGTTATTTCCGAGGGTGCGGGCGGTATCTCGGGCGGTCAGCGGCAGCGGCTGATGATCGCACGTGCCGTCGCGCCGAAGCCGAAAATTTTGATGTTTGACGAGGCGACGAGCGCACTGGACAATCTCACGCAGAAGAAGGTGTCCGAATCGCTCAACGCGCTGAAATGCACGAGGCTCGTGATCGCCCACCGCCTGTCTACGATCAAGCAGTGCGACAGAATCATCGTTCTTGACCACGGAAAGATCATCGAGGACGGCAAATACGATGAGCTGATCGCAAACAACGGCTTTTTTGCCGAGCTGGTCGCCCGCCAGCAGTTAGACGATAAAAATTCGTAATTTTTATTAGCCCTTCTTTCCAGCGGCTCGTATAAAGAAACAGAAGGGAACGGAAACGGAGAAGATGCCATGAAGCCGACGACGGAACAACTGCTTTCGGCGCTGTTTGACTACCAGCACTTTGAAAACGATCCGACGCTTGCGCAAATGATCGCCGAAACGGAGCACGACTGCGACGGAGAGCTGTCGGACGATGCGCTGCTTTTGGTCAATGCGGCGGGCGAGGCGACGGTCCGACCGAACGATGAGGGCAAGCCCCTATGACCGCGCTCACGCAGGAGGAGGTCTACTGTCAATACCGCGATAAGGTCGGGCGGTATATCTCTGCGAAAATCACGAACCGCGCCGACGCGGAGGATTTGATCAGCGAGACATTTTTGAAGGTGTATGAGAAATTCGACACCTTTGACGAGAGTCGCTCCTCGCTTTCCACATGGATCTATACCATCACGCGCAATACCGTGATTGACTATTTCCGCAAGCACCGAATTCACGCGGAGCTGTCGGAGCGCCTGCCCGATGAAGTCTGCGTTGAGGACGAAATTTTCCGTGAGGAAGCCCTAAAACTGCTTGCACAGGCGCTCAAACGGCTGGACCGCCGCTCTCGCGACCTGATCATCCTGCGATATGACAAGAAGCTGTCGCTCAAGGATATTGCCGTAAGGCTGGACATATCGTATGCCTACGTCAAAATACTGCACAAGGACGCGCTGCAGCGGCTGCGGGCGTTTTTGAATACGGAAACGGTGAACTTTTAAGGAGGATAACTCGCATGAAGGAACAGAAAAACACGACGGAAAACGCTGCCCTGCGGGACGAAATGCTCGAGGGCGTCAACGGCGGGAGGCTGGTGGTAACGAACGGCTGCGACCGCTGCGGAAAATCCGCAATTCTCTACGGCGGTCTGTGCCGTGAGTGCTATATCAAGGTTCACGGCGTTGAGCCGAACAACTGAACGAAGGAGGATCATAATGGAAAATAAGTTAGACGGAAAGCTTCTTGCCAAGGCAAGAAATGCAAAAAGCGTGCAGGAGCTGACGGCGCTCCTCGCGGAGGAGAAGATCACCGCAACGCCCGAACAGGTCGAGGCGCTGTTCCGAAAGCTCCGCACCGACGCCGAGGCGCTTTCGGACGACGACTTGGCGGACGTCGCCGGCGGTGTCTTGTCGTGGGGACGTCGGTTTGATGACCCGCCTTTCACCTGATTGAGGAAGCCCGGATATAATACGATTGGAGTGTTTATTTTGAAACAAAAACAGGAAAAATTCGAAAAGACGGTCGGAGCCGCTGTGCTGGAGGATGGGGAATTGGAGGCAGTCAACGCCGGTAGTGAAAAAATACAGGGCGGAAGACCGACTGCGAGTTGCGATCGTTGCGCTGACTTTGTTTGCAAAAAGTGCAATAAACCGCCTTTTCGCATCCAGTTTCTTGTCGGTGTGCCGGATATCGTCTGTCCTTGGTGCAATCGTGCAGCGAAGTGCCGCAACTGTAAGTACTACAGAGACGACGGGTACTGCACCTTCGGCGGTTAATACTATAATCTGTTAAAAAGCTTGAAAAGCTTTTTATAGCGCAAAAGGCGAGTCAGATTCTGCATGAGACGGCACATCGTGCGTTCGCACGATGCGAGTGTGCGTAGCACATATGAGTGCGGCAGTACAGGTACGTTTGTATCTGCACTGCCGCACTTATTTGCTGCGCTTGCTTCGTCATTTATGCAATATCGACTTTTTCTTTTTCAGCAGGACGTACAGGAGCACCGCTAAGACCGCGTTACCGACCAATGCAAGTCCCGCCGCGGCAACCGCGATCACAGTAAAGGTATGGTCGCCGTCTGCCTCTGCGTCCGTGGCGGCGTCTGTGGGAGCTTCCGTCGCGGCGGCAGCCGTTACACCGGTATCCGAGCCGCCGATCCACCAATGACCGTTCGTTCCGATCACGGGCGTCAGCCCGTTTGCACCGTCCGCACCGTCTTTTCCGTCAACGCCGCTCTTGCCGTCAATGCCGTCCTTACCGTCCTCGCCGTCTTTGCCGTCCTTTCCGTTAACGCCGTTCTTTCCGTCGGCGCCGTCCTTACCGTTGACGCCATCCTTGCCGTTCGCTCCGTTTTTCCCGTCGATACCGTTTTTTCCGTTTGTACCGTCCTTGCCGTTGGTTCCGTTTTTGCCGTCAACGCCGTTCTTTCCGTCGGCACCGTCTTTACCGTCGATACCGTCCTTGCCGTCAGCACCGTCTTTACCGTCGATACCGTTCTGACCGTCGGCACCGTCTTTTCCGTCAATGCCGTTCTGACCATCGGCACCGTCCTGACCGTCCGTGCCGACGACCCTGCCGAGATTGACGACCGTATCATCCGTGTAGGTAAGCACAAGCTCGCCGTCCAAATTGATCTCTGCCTTTGCGATGCCCACACCGTCCTTACCGTCAACGCCGTTTGTGCCGTTCAGTCCGTTGCTGCCCGTCGCCTTTGCGCCGAGGGCTTCCCATGTCGTGCCGTTGTCGTAGGAAACATACCAGCCGTTATCCTCGCCGATCTTGAAGCGGGGGACGTTCGGCTTTGTCTCCTCGAGCGAAAGCTCGCAGAGGGGACTTGCATAGTCGGTTTTATAATCGCCGTTGCACTGCTCGTTGAAGATGTACAGTCGGTCACCCTTCGCGGTATCAAAGCCCTCAGGCAGCGCTACGATGGCATTGCCGCCGAACTGCGCGGCATCCTTCAGATTTTTGAGCCGTCCGTAATAGCTTACCTTTCCGCCGTTCACAACCATCGCGGAGAGATATTCGTTGCTGCCCGTGGCTGCGCCGTCGTAGGTGAACAGTATCTTGTTGCCGCTGCGCTGACTCGGCATGACCGTGAAGCCGCCTCTTGCGTTATCCGCTACCGTCAGCTTCCGTTCGTTTCCGCTGTAATCGGCGACGGCGGTCAACCCGTTCGCATTTTTGCCGCCAACGGCAGGAGAGGAGAACAGCACCGCCTCCGCCGAAAGATTAAAGGCGGGACGCGCCGTTGCGTTGTATGTGCCGATGGAACAGCTGCGGAATGAACCGTCATTACTGGCGACAGAAGCATAGCTGCTTCCGTTATACGGCGGCGAGCGCAGAAACCACGGACGCACTTTGCCGTTATAATACGCCACACGGGAGGGATTATCCGGGAAGCCGAAGCTGCTGTTGGAGGCTTCCGCGCCGGACAGGAAAAATACCTTGTCGCCGTTCAAAATATTTGCAACGGCGGGAAAGGTGGTCCCGCTCTTCGCATCCGATTTATAGGTTGCAAGGATGGCGCTGTATTCCGCGTCGGTGAAGGCGGTAAATTCGTTCACGCACCAGTACCGTGCGCTGCTGGTCTGCCATGCATTGGTCGCGCCCTCGTTGCCGTTAAAGAAAATGCCGCCCACTTCGGTTCTGCCGAACAGGACCTCGCTCAGCAGGAACAGTCCCTCCGCGCCTGTGTTCGTCTTACTGTCCAGCACCCGCCACTTGACCGGCGCGTCCTTCCATATGCCGTAGTAAAGGTAATCATAGCCCGCTGCGCTGTCGTAGCCGTCGATTCCGCCGATACCGAGCCGAATCGCCGCCGGATTTTCGCCGCCCTCGGTGGCAAACACCGCAAACGGCAGCGCGCCGAAAGCGACACACAACGCAAGTAAAACGCAGAAAATCCGTCTTTTCATCTCATTTCCTCCGTATGCTGTGATAACGGTAAAGTAGTTTCGGATAAATTGATTATATCATGAAACCGTCCGTCAAGCAAGGAAAAGTCTGCCATAATTATCGGAATTACGACGGACTCAGACTGCCCAAAAACTGCCGAGTCTGTCATTGCGAGGGTGCTTGCACCCGTGGCAATCTCACAGAATTGTTTTAGACTTTCGATAGATTTAGGAAAATTCTAAGCATTTCAGCCTATTCAACGTTCTTCAACAGGGCGGGAAACTTTCCGCGCAGAAAATGTCGGTATTCCGGATGTGCTGCGGCATTTTCGTATTCCTTCACGATCATTTTTTCGTCTTGTTCTCTCGCCTTGTCCGACAGTTCCTCGTATCGGGCGATCGTGAGCAAGCCGTCGCGCTCCGCGTGAAGGATTGCTTCGTAGGCATCGGGGACGAATTCCGTAGCCGAGACTTCGACCGGTTCACTGCTCGCTGCGGCGTTCGAAATTCGAAGCGCGAAGTCGGAAACCGAGATTTTCTCGGCGCAATATATGTAGCCGGATACGCCCTTGTAGGTGTCGATCAGCGCGTTCGGATAGTATTCCTCCAGCCGCTGCCGTCCGTCCTTTGTAAATCCGTACGGACCCCACTTTTTATAGCTGCTGCTGTGCGGGAAGCCCGTCTCTCTGCAATATTTTTCGATTGCGTTGCTCAGATAGACCAGCACATTTTCCCGTTTCGTCGAAAAGTAGATCAGCAGGATGCCGTGGTTGGAGATTCGCGGCTCCAGCCGTGTGATACCGCCGATCGGCGATGCGTGATAGTACATTCCTACTCCTCCTGCGTTCCAAGTCATGCCCGTTTGCGCTTCACGCGTTTGCGCCGTCTCCGTTTGCAAGGCATATCCTTTCTTCGTCCAGCGTCATTATCGGCGTACACATTCCGACGCGTCTATAGGTTCCGGCTCTTCGCCAGCACACCTCATGAAACGCATCGGCAATTTCAATAAATTCCTTCGGGAGATATTTGAATAACATCGTTTATTGATACATTCGCCCCGGCATTTTGACTTTATCTCTTCCGTCTGTGGGCATTTCTAAATCGCCCATGAGGCAGGCGTAAGTGATGGCGCTCTTGCCAAAGCGACCACGGATCTCCTCCACAGCATCCTGTACTTTCTCCATTGCTATGCGGTGCTGGACATTATCAAACAGCGTGAGCTGCTCGGCACTGTCTTTGGGAGAGAGTTCAATGGCACGGACGGTGACCGCTCTGACCTTCGTGTCCCAAGAATACCGCTCCTTAAAACTCCGAAATGCGGCAGCGGCGATCTCCGAGGGAAGCTGTGTCTTGAGCG
>URWG01000017.1 GCA_900551495.1 uncultured Eubacteriales bacterium | reverse complement strand
GTTCAAGGCGCTGGGCTTCCGTCTGCCGAAGTACGTCCACATCGGCCCGCTGATGAAGATGGACGGCACGTCCAAGCGCAAGCTCTCCAAGCGCAAGGATCCCGAGCTGGCGCTGACGTACTATAAGGCTGAGGGCTTCCCGGTGCGCGCAGTGTATGAGTACATCATGACGCTGCTCAACTCTAACTATGAGGATTGGCGCAAAGCAAATCCCGATGCGCCGTCCGATGACTTCAAGTTCTCGTACAAAAAGCTCAATCCGGCGGGCGCGCTGTTCGACTACGCGAAGCTCTGCGATGTCTCCAAGAACGAGATCGCACGGATGGACGCGGAGACGGTCTACACGCTGGCGCTGGAATACGCCCGCGAGTTCGACCCCGATTTTGCCGCGGTGCTGGCGGAGGACCCGAGCTATGCTAAGGCGATCCTTTCCATCGGGCGCGGCGGCAAGAAGCCCCGCAAGGACTTGGCGACGTGGAAGGATGTCAAGCCGTACATGGGCTTCTTCTACGACGCGTACTTTACGCGCGAGCCGTTCCCCGCGTTTGCGCCGGAACTGATCCGCAGCGCACTGGAAAAGTTCCTCGCGGTCTACTCGCCCGACGACGACGCACAGGCTTGGTTCGACAAGGTAAAGGCGGTCACGACGGAACTGGGCTTCGCGGCGGACATGAAGCAGTATAAGGCAGACCCGTCGGCGTTTGCCGGCTCGGTGGCGGACGTCTCCGCGTTCCTGCGCGTGGCGGTGACGGGCAAGACGAATTCACCCGATCTTTACACGGTCATGCAGCTTTTGGGCGCGGAGCGGACGAAGCAGCGCCTTCGCGCGGCAATGGAGACATTATAATGTATCGCTTTCTCGATATGGCAGGCGACCCGCGGCAGGCGCAGTTCGACTATTTCCGCACCATGACAAGCCCCTATGTCTCCGTCACGGTGCCCTGCGACATTACGCCGCTGCACACCGCGGTGAAGACGCGCGGCTTGCCGTTCTTCCTGACCCTGCTGCACACGGCGATCGGTGCCGCCAACGATGTCCCCGAGCTGCGGCGGCGCATCAAGGGCGAACGGGTGGCGGAATATGACCGCTGCCTCAGCTCCCACACCGTCGCGCTGGAAAACGGCGCATACTGCTACTGCACGCTCGACTGTGCCAAGCCGCTCGACGAATTTCTCCCCTATGCGCGGGAGCGAGTCGCACAGGCGGTCGAGGCGCCCGAGATGGACGACGGCGAGGACCCCGACGAGCTGTTTTTCGTCTCGTCGCTGCCGTGGCTGAGCTTCACCTCTCTCACGCTGCCGATCCCGAATCCGGCGGACAGCAACGTGCGTATCACCTTCGGAAAATTCTACGAGCAGGAGGGAAAAATTTTCCTGCCGCTGAATCTGACGGCGCACCACGCCCTTGCCGACGGGCTGCATCTTGCCCGTTTTTACGAGGCGTTCGCCCGCCGCACGGAAGAATTTAAATAATAACGAAGCCCGACGCCAAGCGTCGGGCTTCAGACTGTCAAAAAGCTCCGTTTGTCATTGCGGTGTCGCAGCCGTTGGCGGCTTGCCGCCTTACGGATGCGCAATATTTCAAGTTTTTCAAACCGATGGATTGGCAAAAAAGATCCGATGTCCGCCGACGGGGATTTATTCAGAGGTTCCTCAGTATTAATCCTTTAACGCCGCGGCGTTTTTCACAAAATACTCCACACCGGAATAAAGGGTCGTGCCGGAAATCAGCGCAACATTGACCCACTCGACGACCATACTCGCACCCTCGCCGAGCAGCTCCGTGAAGAACACACCGCGCAGCAGCAGCGCAAGACAGAGGCAGACCATCGTCGTGGCGGTCTTGACCTTACCCGACCAGCCCGCCGCGATCACCGTGCCCTTGGTCGCGGCGATCATCCGCAGACCGCTGACGGCAAATTCACGCGTCAGAACGATCATCAGCGCCCACGCGGGGAACTGTCCCAACTCGCAGAGCATCGCCATCGCCGCAATGACCAGCACCTTATCCGCCAGCGGGTCGAGAAACTTACCGAGGTTGGACACCTGATTGCAGCGGCGGGCAACCTCGCCGTCCACGAAATCCGTCAGGCTTGCGATCGCGAACACGGCAAGCGCTATGTAACACATCCAATCAACGCTCTCGCTCACATACATGCAAACGAGAAACACCGGAATCAGCAGCACGCGGACAAACGTGATTTTCGTTGCAGTCGTCATGGTCATTCTCTCTCCTCCGCAATACCGATCAGATCTCCGTCCAGCGTGTCGGTGATCCGTACCGAGACGAAATCACCCTCCTGCACCCCGTCCGCGTCAAACAGCACGCGACCGTCGATGTCGGGCGAGTCGGCGTAGGTCCTGCCGAAATATTTCCCACTCTCGCCGTCGCGTCCCTCGCACAGGACCTCCATCACCGTTCCGATACGGGCGGCATTGTAGGCATCCATAATGCCCGATTGGAGCTGTGAAACGATCTCGGCGCGGCGCACGGCGACCTCCTCGTCGGGGTAATCCATTTTTGCCGCCGCCGTTCCCTCCTCCGGGGAGAAGGCAAACGCGCCCACGCGCTCCAGCTTATGCTCCCGCAGCCAGTCGCACAGCTCCTCAAATTCCACCTCGCCCTCGTAAGGCAGTCCGGTGATGATGCTGGTGCGAATGACCACGTCGGGAATCCGCTCGCGCAGCTTGGCAAAGAGGGCGTCCAGCTCCTCCCGCGTACCGCGGCGGTTCATCTTCTTCAAAATCAGCGGGTTGACGTGCTGGATCGGAATGTCCATGTAGTTCACGATCTTCGGCTCGGAGGCGATCACGTCGATCAGCTCGTCCGAAAGCTCGTCGGGATAGAGGTAATGCACGCGGATCCAATGCAGCTTTTCAATGCGGCAAAGCTCCCGCAGCAGCTCCGGCAGACGGCGCTCGCCGTACAGGTCGATCCCGTAGCGGCTGGTATCCTGCGCCACGACGATCAGCTCCCGCACGCCGTCCTCCGCCAGCCGCCGCGCCTCATAGAGGCAATCCTCCATCGTGCGGCTGCGGAATTTCCCGCGCAGAGACGGGATGACGCAATAGGAGCAGCGGTTGTCGCAGCCCTCGGCGATCTTCAGGTAGGCGTAATGCCGCGGCGTGGTGAGCACGCGGTCCACCTCGTCCACCGGCGCGTCGATGTCGCCGAATTGACAGACCCGCTCGCCGTTCAGCAGCGCCCGCACAGCGCCGACGACGCTGCCGTAGCTGCCCGTGCCGAGGACGCCGTCCACCTCGGGCAGCTCCTGCAAAATTTCCTGCTGATAGCGCTGCGACAGGCAGCCCGTGACGAGAATCTTCCCGATCACGCCCTCCGCCTTTAGCGCGCCCATGGCAAGAATGTTGTCGATCGCCTCGCTCTTTGCCGAGTCGATAAAGCCGCAGGTGTTGATGATGACCACATCCGCGCCCTCCACCGAGGGCAGCAGCGTGTAGCCCGCCTCCTGCAGCAGATAGAGCATCTGCTCCGCATTGACCTGATTTTTGGCACAGCCGAGGGAGATCATCCCGATTCGCTTGCCCATAATCGATTTCCTTCCTTAGTCTTCAAAAAATTCTTCGTCCGGCGCATAGCGCTCAAGCGCCCGCCGAATATCGCTCCACGAGTGTCCCCGCCGCAGCAGTGCGTCCGTCGCACGCTTGCACTCGGCGCGGTCGGGCGTTTTGCCTCGAAAGCCCCGCCGCAAAAATTCGTCGATCGCGTCATCCTGCGTCGGAAGCGCCGCCAGCGCTTCGTCCCAAAGCTCACGCGGCACCCGTTTTTCAAACAGCATCTGCCGAATCCGTGCCGCGCCGTAGCCCTTGGCGGCGCCGGAGCGCACGATCTGCTCGGCAACCTGCCGATCGTCCAAAAGGCGCAGGTCGCTCAGCCATTTGACCGCCCCCTGTGCGTGCTCCTCGCTCTCGCCCTTGCGGACAAGGCGGCGCTCCAGCTCCCGCTGAGAGACGGCGCTCGCCGAGGCGATACGCACCGCCCGCTCCTTGGCAGACGCCAGCGCGCAGCTGTCCCGCAGCGACTGAAGCGCCGCCTCGGAAAGCTCCAGCCCCACGCGCAGCCGCAGCTCCGTCACAACGGAGACGGGAACGAGCAGATTTGTGCCGTCGTCAAAGCACACGCGCAGCTTTTCCCTTGCGCGCTTGCTTTGCTCTATGGCATCAATCTTCATCAAAATCCTCTGCCGAGACGTCTACCGCCTTGCCCGCGGGCTTGGCGACCGCCTTGGCGCGGTTGCTTTGCAGCTCGGCAAGGTGCGCGCGGACCTTCGTCTCCAGCTCGGCTGCAAGCTCGGGATGGTCGGCAATGTACTGCTTGGCATTGTCACGTCCCTGACCGATGCGCTCGTCGCCGACGGAGAACCAGCTGCCGCTCTTGTTGACCAGCTCGAGGGTCACGGCGATGTCCAGCAGCTCGCCGAACTTGGAAATGCCCTCGCCGTACATAATATCGAACACCGCCTCGCGGAAGGGAGGCGCGACCTTGTTCTTGATGACCTTGACGCGGGTGCGGTTGCCGATGACCTCGCCGCCCTCCTTGATCGTCTCGATCTTGCGCACGTCCAGACGCACGGAGGCATAGAACTTCAGCGCGTTGCCGCCGGTCGTCGTCTCGGGGTTGCCGTACATGACGCCGATCTTCATGCGGAGCTGGTTGATGAAAATGACCACACAGTTGGTCTTTGCGATCGCGCCGGCTAACTTTCGCAGAGCCTGCGACATCATTCTTGCCTGCAAGCCGACAAAGGCATCGCCCATCTCGCCCTCGATCTCGGCGCGGGGGGTCAGCGCGGCAACGGAGTCCACCACGATCACGTCCAGCGCACCGGAGCGCACCAGCGATTCGGTAATGTCCAACGCCTGTTCACCGGTGTCCGGCTGGGAGACGAGCATGGAGTCGATGTCCACGCCGATCGCCGCGGCATAAACGGGGTCGAGCGCGTGCTCTGCGTCCACGAAGGCAACCTCACCGCCGCGCTTCTGCGCCTCGGCGACCACATGGAGTGCCAGCGTCGTCTTACCGGAGGATTCCGGTCCGTAGATCTCAATGATTCTGCCGCGGGGCAGCCCGCCGATGCCCAGCGCGGCATCCAGCGCCAGCGAGCCGGTGGGGATTGCGTCTACGTTCAGCTCGGGACGGTCGCCCAAGCGCATGACCGCGCCCTTGCCGTAATTCTTTTCGATCTGATGCAGCGCCGTAGAGAGCGCCTTTTTCTTGTCCTCAGCGGGGGACGGTGCCTCATATGCGGGTTTCTTCTGTGCCATAGTCAGTCTTCCTCTCTTTTGCGGGCAAGCACTGCCCGAATGATGTCGCCGGTGTCGCGCCGTAGCTCGATGATCTCAAAATTCGCCGCCGTCAGCAGGTCGCAAACGGCAGTTTCCTGCCCCACGCCGAACTCAAAGCAGAAATATCCGCCCGCGTTCAGCAGCGGCGTAAAGTTCGTGATGATCGCGCGGTAAAAGTCCAAGCCGTCCGCACCGCCGTCGAGCGCCAGATGCGGCTCAAAGTCCCGCACGGAGGGGTCAAGGGTCTTCATCTCCTCGCTCGTCACATAGGGTGGGTTGGAAACGATCATGTCGAACGTCCCCAAAAAGTCCTGCTTCGGCTTGCGCACGTCGATGGGCAGGCAGCTTGCGCGTCCTGCAAGCCGCTGGTTCTGCACGTTTCGCCGCGCCACCCGCAGCGCCGCCGGAGAGATGTCGCCCAGCGTGACCCGCGCATCCTTGACCCGCTTGGCAATGGCAAGTCCGATGCAGCCCGAGCCGGTGCAGAGGTCCAAAATCCGCGGGTTTTGGTTCAAAAACAGCGCCTTTTTGATGGCAAGCTCCGTCACGACCATCGTATCGTCGCGCGGGATGAGCACATCCGGCGTCACGACGAGCGTCATGTCGTAAAAATCCCACTCGCCCAAAATATACGGCATCGGCTCGCCCTTGAGATAGCGCGCCACGAAGGACTCCGTCAGCTCGCTGATCTCCTCCGAGGCGTACAGCTCACGGTCTGCGATCATCTGCTCGGCGGTCTTGCCGGAGGCGGCGCAGAGCAGCTCGCGGGCGACGTTGGAGGCGTTCTGCCCCTCCGTCGGCAACAGGGCGCGCCGCGCGTCAAGATAAAGGTCGGCGTACTTTTTTACCATCGGTCGTCGCCCTCCTTTTCTGGCAGAACCAGCGTCAGCGCCTCAATGCCGACCTCGATCATGGAGTCGTCCGGCTCGTTGGTCGTCAGATATTGCAGCCACATTCCGGGTGCGGACAGGGCGCGGGTCAGGCGGTTGTCATACCGACCGACCAAGCGGTTAAATTCATAGCTGATGCCGACCACGATCGGCAGGAGCAGCAGCTTCAGCACCACGCGCACCAGCGCTTCGAGAATTTTGGAGTCGAATTCCGGCGTGATCGGCCGCAGCAGAACGGACGCAACGGAGAACACCAAAATGGAAACGATGATGACCACGAACAGGAAGCTTGTCCCGCAGCGCGGATGGAGGCGGGTCTGCTTGCGGACGTTTTCGACCGTCAGCGGCAGCCGCGCTTCGTAGGCGCGAATGGTCTTATGCTCCGCGCCGTGGTAGGAAAAGACGCGCTTCATGTCCTTCATGCGGGAGATCAGGAACATATAGCCCAAGAAGATCGCAATTCTTACGATGCCCTCGACGAGATTGCGTACCAGCTCATGCTTGAGCCAGCGGTTCAAAAACGAGCCGATCAGCGACGGCAGCACGATAAACAGCGCCACGGAAAACGCAATGCCGATGATCACCGAGAGCGTGATGAGCACGTTCTGCGCCTTTTCCGAGGACAGGCGCTTTTCCAGCCATGCGTCGAATTTCGACTGATTTTCGGGCGTCGCCTCATCGTCGTCCTCCGCGTAGGCGTCGGCGGAGTACATCAGCGCGGAAACGCCCGTCTTCATCGACGCGCAGAAATTCACCACACCGCGCAGGAAGGGGATCTTCCGAATCGAAAAGCCCTCGGTATGCTTGCGCGGCTCGGTTTTGGTCTTTATGCCCTTTTTGGTCCGAACGACGGTGGCAACCTTGTCGGGGCCCATCATCATGATGCCCTCGATGAGCGCCTGTCCGCCGATCATTGTCTTGAATTTTTCTTTTTCCATTGTGTTCCTTTCCGGTCGCTTTCCTTATGCGTCGGTTATGGGAAGGCGGATGGTGACCAGCGTACCGCCGCCGTCGGCATTGGCAAGCGTCAGCGTGCCGCCGTGCATTGTAACGATCTCCTCACAAACGGCAAGTCCGATGCCGCTGCCCCGCGCCTTGGACGTGCCCTTATAAAACTTCTTTTTCACCAGCGGCAGCTCCTCCTCGGGGATACCGGGACCGAAATCGCGGATACGGATGACCACATCGCCGCCGTCCGCACAGATCTCCGTCGTGATTTTTCCGCCCTCGCCGCCGTGCTTTGCGGCATTATCGAGCAGATTCAGAAAAACCTGCCGCATACGCGAGGCATCACAGGGGATCTCGGGGATGTCCCCGTCATTTTCCAAATATTGCAGTTCGATGCCCTCCTGCGCCAGACGAGAGCCGTACATAAAAACCGTATCCTCAAATTCGGCACGGATGTCGCTCTGCGTGACGTTCAGGGTAAAGCGTCCGTCCTGCATCCGCGTGAATTCCAGCAGCTCCTCGACCATGGCGGTCAGGCGCTTGGACTCGCGCAGGATGATATTCAGCCCGCGCCGCGTCTCCGCCGCCTCCACGCTGCCGCCCGCCGAGAGCAGCGTCTCGCTCCAGCCGCTGATGGCGGTCAGGGGCGTGCGCAGCTCATGGGAGACGGAGGAAATAAACTCCGACTGCATTTTTTCCGAGCGGCTGATTTGGTTGGACATATCGTTGATCGTGTCGGCAAGCTCGCCGATCTCGTCGTCAAACTGCCGCTGGATCTGCGCGCCGTAGCTGCCCGCCGCGATACGCTTCGCCGTCGCCGTGATCTCGGAAACGGGAATGAGAATTGAGCGCAGATAATACCGCCCGCTGATATAGACGATCAGCAGGATCACCGCGCCGACCAGCGCCACCGTCAGGCTGAACAGCATGATCTGCCGATCGACCTTCGACAGCGAGGAAACATAGCGCAGGACGCCGATCACCTCGCCGTTGGAGTAGATCAGCGGGCTGGAGACCGCCATGATACGTTCGCCCGTGGCGGGGTTTTTGCCGGTAAAGACGCTGATCTTTCGCGTCTCGATCGCCTCGGTGATGTCGCTCGTGACTGCCGCGGGCTGTGAGACCTGGCTGTACGACGAGGCGACGATGCGGTTGGCGGTATTGATGAATTGCAGCTCCATCACGTCCTTGGAGTCGAAGTTACGGGTAAACTTTGCACAGGACTGATAGTATTCGTTATAGCTTCTGTTGATATAGGTCTCGAAAAAGCTGGTGCCGGTGCGCGCCTTTGCCTCCATGCCTGCCTGCATATTGGAGTAGTAATAGACCGCCACCGTCAGCGACAGCGCAAGCACGCACAGCAGCACAAGCCCGAGCACGATGCTCAGCGTATTGCGCAGCCAGCGTCCCTGCAAGCCCTTGACCTTTCGCATTTGTTTTTCTCCTTCCCACCGTATCGGCAAGACAGGTTTCGGTGCTCTCTCTTATACGCCCCATTTATAGCCAAAGCCCCAAACCGTCGTGATATACGTGGGGTTGGCGGTATTGTCCTCGATCTTAATGCGCAGACGGCGGATGTTCACGTCCACGATCTTCAGCTCGCCGTCGTAATCCCTGCCCCAAACGGCGGCAAGGATGTCCTCGCGGGACAGCGCTCTGCCGGGATTCTGCATGAAAAGCTGGACGATGGCATATTCCACCTGCGTCAACTTGATTCGGCGCCCCTGCTTTTCGAGCGTTCGGTTGCGGATGTTCAGCGTAAACGGCTCGTGGACGATAATCTCGGGGTCGGACTCCGCGCCGCCGCCCACTCTGCGGTAGAGCGCGTCGATCCGCGCCGTCAGCTCCGCGGGCGAGAAGGGCTTGGTCACATAATCATCCGCGCCGGTCATCAGTCCCGTCACCTTGTCCATCTCCTGCGTCCGTGCCGTCAGCATGATAATGCCGATGGTCTTATTGCTCGCACGGATACTGCGGCAGACCTCAAAGCCGTCGATGTCCGGCAGCATAATATCCAAAAGCGCAACCCCGATGTCCGGATGCTCCTTGAGCTTTTCCAGCGCCTCGGCGCCGGTGCCCGCCTCGATCGCGTCATAGCCCGCACGCTTGAGATTGATGACCACAAAGCTGCGGATATTTACCTCGTCCTCCAAAATCAGAACCTTTTTCATCTCTGTCCCTCCAACAAAGCTCTCCTATTTCCGCTCCCCTGTCGGTCCTCATACTGATTCTTGATGGAAACATTTCATCAAGAATCCCATATGCTGCGCCGTCTCATGCGGAATCTGACGCGCCTTTGGCGCTATAAAATGCTTTTCAAGCTTTTTAACAGATTCTGTCATCAGCCGTGACCGAAGGGTCATTGATTCGTATCAATCCGTCTCTCCGGTCTTCCAGTCCACCGGAATGGCGTTGATCATATCGCGCAGCGTCTCGATCGTCAGCGCGTACTGCTTCGCGCCGGACTCCTGCCGCACGGCAAGGAAGGCATTCTGCACGGAGCCGGACTGTCCGGATGTGAAGGCAATATGCAGCACATCGCCCTTTTGCAGCAGCGTTGTCCAGTGCCCGTCCGAGAGCCGCTCCGCCGCCGCGACCGGCAGCGTGATCACCGTAAACAGCGGCTGCTCACTGTCGCCGTCAAGATACAGGAAGGTCGAAAGCTTCCCGCCGCCCGCCGCCGCCGACTGATTGACCGCCAGCGCCGACGTCCGTCGCTCCGGAATCACCGCGTACCAGCCGCCCGCGTAGTCGTGGTAGGTCACCAGCTTGTCCCGCGTCCGCCCGTCGGGCAGGAGGTTATACCAGTGGATCAGCGACTGATTTTTCGAGCCGGACGCTTCGGTTTCGCGCATTGCCGTCAGCCGCGGCAGCTCCATCAGCCCGTCCCGGTCAATATCGCAGCCGTAGACGTAGTAATCGCGCACCGTTTTGACCTCGGTGTCCGTCTCGTCAAGCCGCACAAAATTCACAAAGCTCCCGTTGCGGAAGCCGAACGCGTCCGTCACAAGGCTGTCCTCGCCGTATGCCGAGGCGACAAAGACCGCCGGAACGCCCTTGCACATATCGCCTGCCAAAATTCTCCGCACGGCGCTGACCGGCGCGGACATCTGTGCCTCACGCTGGCGCACCATCTGCCCGTCCGACCAGAGATAGAACTCCGCCGTACCGTTCGTCGCATCCGCGTCCTGATACAGCAGGAAAACGCCCTTTTCGCCGCCCTCGGAGAGCGAGGCGACGGTAAACTCGGAATACGACGCGCTGAACAGCTCCGTCAGCTCCCTGCCTTGCAGAGAGTAGGCGCTGAGAATTTGGGTCACATTTTCGCTGACCTGTCTGCCGAGGACGATCTCCTTGCCGTCGCGGTCGTCCAATTCAACGTAAGACACCTGATCGAAGGCATTTCCCGCGCTGCGGACCTCGGCGACCGCCTCAAACTGACCGTTCCGCTTGTCGAACACCGTCAGCACCAGCGGCGTCTCGCCCTCCGTTTTCCAGTACAGCAGCGCCTCGTCCTCGCCGTCGCCGTCCAAATCGTTGAGCTGCACCGCCTGCTGATTTTCTCCGGCAGTCGGAGGGCTGTAGGAGGCGCCCGCGGGCATGACCTCCTCGATGGCGCTTTGCAGATTATAGTAGCTCTCCGGCTGCTTCGGCACCGCGTAAAGATTCTCCGCAGGCTCAAGCACACAGCCGCCCAAAAGCGCCGTCAAGCTCAGTATTGACGCGACCGAAAGCCAACGTTTTTTCATCTGCCGCGCCTTCCTTTCCCGAGCCGTCGTGGTAGTTACATTATTATAACACGGAAAGTAACGAAAGTGTAGTGGTCTTGTAACAAAATTCACAAATTATTTCATAATGACGCTGCCCTCGCCGAGGAGACGGCGCAGCTCGTCCAGCATGTCGTCGCGCACGGAGCAGCGGGTCCCGCGCCGCACGCCGCTGTCCGCGTAATACAGCACCGCCTGCTTGTCGCCGGGGAACATATTCAGGATCGCGCGGGTCTTTCGGTCCTCCGTCGTGTTTTCCGACGGCAGGCGCAGATAGAGCTTCTGCTCCGTCGGCACGGCGACCTGCGCCATGGGCAGAAAGCGGTTGACCACAAGCTGCGGCGCCTTCTCGTCGCGGACGGAAATGCGTCCCTCCGCCACCAGCGCGGCGTTTTCCTTCAGGTCGTTGCCGCTCTTCGAGATCACGTTAGAGAATACCAGCAGCTCCATCGAGGCGGTATCGTCCTCCAGCGTGACATACGCCATCACGGAATTGTTCCGCGTGGTCTTCATCTTGACCGTCTCGGCAATGCCCGCAATGCGCACGATCTGCTCGTCGCGGAACGCGCCGTCATTCTGCTCGAACGACTGCAATATCCGCACAATCGGCACCACGCCCGTGCCCTTGAGCTGCTTGCGGTATTCGTCCATCGGATGACCGGAGAGGTACAGTCCGATCGTCTCCTTCTCCATCTGCATTAGGTCGCGCTTCGGCAGCTCCGCAAGCTTCGGGACGGGGATCGTCTCATGGTTATCGTCGTCCAGCACGTCGAAAAGCTGCATCTGTCCCGCGATATTACGCTTTTTGCTGTCGGCAGCCGCGTCCATCATCATCTCATAGGCATAGAGCATCTGCGCCCGATTCAGCCCCAGCCCGTCGAACGCGCCGCATTTGATAAGGTTTTCGACGGCACGCTTGTTCAGGTCGCTGTCCTGCATCCGCTCAATGAACTCCTCCAGCGAGGCGAATTTTCCGTGCGTCTCCCGTTCGCGCACCATCTGGCGCAGCAGCCCGCGGCCGATGTTTTTCACCGCGCCCAAGCCGAAGCGAATTCCCTCCGCCTCGACGGTAAAGCTGTCCTCGGAGGCGTTGACGTCGGGATGCAGCAGCCGAATCCCCATTTCGCGGCAATCGGCAATGTAGCCCACCGCCTTCGCTGTGTTGTCCAGCACGCTCGTCAGCAGCGCCGCCATGTATTCCTTCGGGAAATGGCACTTCAAATACGCCGTGTCATAAGACACCTTTGCGTAGCAGACCGCGTGCGCCTTATTGAAGGCGTAGTTCGCGAAGTCCAAAATGTCGCGGTAGATGGTCTGCGCCGCCGCCTCGGGCACACCGTTTGCGATCGCGCCCTGAATTCCGCGCTCGGGGTCGCCGTAGACGAAGGTCTGCTGCTCCGCCTTGATGACCTTCTCCTTCTTTTTGGAGATGGCGCGGCGCATATTGTCCGCCTGCCCGAGGCTGTAGCCGCCGAGCTTGCGGAAAATTTCGATGACCTGCTCCTGATAGACGATGCAGCCGTAGGTGACCTTCAGGATCGGCTCAAGCTGCGGGCAGAGGTAGGTGATCTTCTCCGGATGGAGCTTGTTGTCGATAAATTTCGGGATGGAGTCCATCGGACCCGGGCGGTAGAGCGCCACAATCGCCGTCAGATCCTCGATCGACTGCGGCTTCATGTTGATGCACACGCCGGTGATGCCCGTCGATTCAAGCTGGAACACGCCCGCCGTCTTGCCCTCGGAGAGCATACGGAAGCTGTCGGGGTCGTCGTCGCGGACCGTCCGTAGGTCAAACTCCGGATGCGTTTTGCGGATTTCCCGCTCCGCCTCGTCGATAATTGTCAGGTTACGCAGCCCGAGGAAGTCCATCTTGAGCAGTCCCAGCTCCTCGATGGTCGTCATGGTAAACTGCGTCACGATCGTCTCGTCGTTTTTCGCCAGCGGGACATAGTCCGACACCGGATCCTTCGTGATGACCACACCCGCCGCATGGGTTGACGTGTTGCGCGGCATACCCTCCAGCGTGCGGGCAGTGTCGATGAGCTTTTTCATGCGCTCGTCGCCGTCGTACAGCTCCTTGAGCTGCGGAGAGACGCGGAGCGCCTCGTCGAGCGTCATATGAAGCGTCGTCGGGATGAGCTTGGCGACGGTATCCGTCTCGGCATAGGTAAAGTCCAGCGCCCGACCGACATCGCGGATCGCCGCACGCGCCGCCATGGTGCCGAAGGTGACGATCTGCGCCACGCGGTCCTTACCGTATTTGCGCATCACATAGTCAATGACCTCCCCGCGCCGCTCCTGGCAGAAGTCCGTATCGAAATCGGGCATACTCACGCGCTCGGGGTTGAGGAAGCGCTCGAAAATGAGCGCATATTTCATCGGATCGACCTCGGTGATGTGCATACAGTACGCCGCGATGGATGCCGCGCCCGAGCCTCTGCCCGGACCGACGGGGATGCCCTCCGCCTTTGCCCAGCGGATGAAATCGGCGACGATGAGATAGTAGTCCACATAGCCCATGCGCTCGATGACGCCCATCTCGTAAGCCAGCCGCTCACGGTAGCTCTCGGGCGCATCGGGATAGCGCTCGGCAAAGCCCTCCTCGCAGAGCCTGCGGAAATAGGTCAGCGAAGCCGAGCCGTCGGGCGGCAGATATTCCGGAAGATGGTAGACGCCGAAGGTAAACTCCACATTGCAGCGGTCGGCGATTTTCTGCGTATTCTCGATCGCCGACGGCTGGTTGGGGAACAGCTCGCGCATCTCCTCCTCGGATTTGATGTAAAACTCCTGCGTTTCAAAGCGCATCCGATTGGGGTCGTCCACGGTCTTGCCCATTTGGATGCACATTAACACGTCCTGAATATAGCTGTCCTCGCGGGTCAGATAGTGTGCGTCGTTCGTTGCGACAAGCGGCAGTCCCGTCTCTGCGGACAGGCGGAGCAGACCGCGGTTGACCTCCTTCTGCTCGGGAAGCCCGTGATCCTGCAATTCAAGATAAAAATGCTCCTCGCCGAAAATATCCGCAAGCTCCAGCGCGTACCGCTTTGCGCCGTCATAATCGCCGCTGCGCAGACGGCGGGGGATCGCTCCGGCAAGGCACGCCGAGAGCGCGATCAAGCCCTCCGCATGCTGCCGCAGCAGCGCCAGATCGACGCGCGGCTTGACGTAAAAGCCGTCCAAAAAGCCCTTGGACACCATATAGCTGAGGTTGCGGTAGCCCGTCTCGTTCTCGCACAGCAGCACAAGGTGCTGTGCCTCGTTGTCCACGCCGTGCACGCGGTCGGTCATCCCGCGCGGCGCCACATAGACCTCGCAGCCGATGACAGGCTTGATGCCCGCCGCCTTTGCCGCGCGGTAAAAGTCGATCACGCCGTACATCACGCCGTGGTCGGTGATGGCGACCGCAGTCTGCCCAAGCTCCGCCGCCCGCTTGACGAGCTTCCCGATGCGACAGGCGCCGTCCAGCAGGCTGTATTCCGTATGCACATGAAGATGGACAAAGGACATACCGCGATCCTCCGAAAAACAGATTATTTTACCGGTGAATAGTGAACGGTGAATGATGAACAGTGAATAATAAAGATCGGTTGTTGCCGTCAGCCTTCACCGTTCCGTTCAGGCTTCGTGCAATTTCAAAAGCACCTGCCCCCGAAACGCACCGCGCTTGACCCACTGTTCAATGTTCACTGTTTACCGTTCTCTACGCTTCTTCTGCCGCGATCGCCGCAAGCTTACGCAGCCTGTGGTTGATTGCGGACTTGCTCAGCGGCGGCTCGTGCAGCTCGGCAAGCTCGGTCAGCGTTGCCTCGGGGTGCTCCCGCCGCAGCGCCGCCGTCTGCCGCAGCTTCTCGGGCAGGGTGTCGAGCAAGCCGCGCTCGTCCAGCCGCCGCAGCACGGCAAGCTGCTCCTGCGCCGCCGCGACCGCCTTGTCCACGTTGGCGGAATCGCAATTCGTCTTGCGGTTGGCGGCGTTGCGCCAATCCTTGTCGATTTTCGCCGCCATGACCGCCATCGCGCTCACCGGCGCGCCGACGGAGATCAAAAACTCCTCGATCGCGTCGCTCTGCTTGTAATACAGCACGCTGCTCCCCTTGCGCTCCGTCCGCTTTGCCGTTAGCCCCATCTGCTCGAGCAGACTCTCCGTCTCGCCGCTGACCTTGAGGTGGGTCGTGGAAAGCTCCAGATGATAGCGCTTCTCGGGGTCGGTCACCGAGCCGCCCGCCAAAAATGCCCCGCGCAGGAACGCCCGCTGGCAGCACTCCCGCTCCAACAGCGCGAGGTTGACGTGCAGCGACAGGCTGTTCTCCGCCGAAAAGCCGCAGGCAGTAAAGGCGCGGCGGATTTTCTCGGGGTCGGTGAACTGGAAGGTCAGCTTGCCGACCGTCTCCGCCTCCGGCAGGACGTCAAATTGCAGCCCCATCGCCTTACGGAACAGGCGGGGCAGGCGGCGGGCAAATTCCGGGCTCTCCGTAACGATACGGATGCCGTCGGCGGCACAGGTGTTGGCATACAGGAGCACGCCGTGCGCCTCCGCCAAGGCGCAGCAGCCCTTCTCGACCTCAGGGCGGCACAGCTCCGATTTTACATTTCCCGCAAAGGACATGGCTCACTCCTCCGTCCAGAGGCGCACCTCCGGCTCCAGCTCGATACCGCTCGATTGCAGCACACGCTCGCGCACCGCGTCGATCAGGCGCAGCACGTCCGCGGCAGTCGCGCCGCCGAGATTGACCACGAAGCCCGCGGGCTTTTCCGACACCGCCGCGCCGCCGACGGTAAAGCCCTTCAGTCCCGCCTGTTCGATCAGCGCGGCGGCATAGCCCTCCTTCGGGCGCTTGAAGGTGCTGCCCGCCGAGGGCAGCTCCAGCGGCTGCGAGGCGCGGCGGCGTTGGTTCAGCTCATAAATGCGCTCCCGAATTTCCGCCTCGTCGCCCGCCGTCAGTGCAAAAATCGCGCTGACGATCACGCCCTCCTTCTGCTGAAAGGCGCTCGTTCGATAGCCGAAGCCCTGCTCCGCGCCCGAAAAGCGCTCGATCGTCCCGTCAAGGCGCATAAATTCCGTCTCGACCGCAACGTCACGCATCTCGCCGCCGTAAGCGCCCGCGTTCATATAGATCGCGCCGCCCACCGTGCCCGGGATACCGTGGGCAAATTCCAGCCCGCTCAGTCGATTGCGGGCGGCAAACATCGCCGTCTTTGCCAGCGTCATGCCACTCATCGCCTCGATTTGTCCGCCGTCAAGGAGCGTCAGCCCCATAAACGTGTCGCGCAGGCAGAGCACCAAGCCCCGCACGCCCTCGTCCGGTGCAAGCACGTTCGTGCCCGCCCCGAGGATGCGCGGCCTGCAGCCCGTTTCCGCCGCACAGCGCAGCGCCGTTTGCAGCTCCTCGCGGCTGCGCGGAAAGACCGTCAGCTCCGCCGGTCCGCCGATGCGGAAGGGCGTGTGCTTTGCCAGCGGTTCTTCTTCCTTTATCTCATAGTGCGGCAGCCGCTCATAAAGCAGCTCCCGCAGTCTCTGATTTTGTTCCATAGCATCCTCCGTTTCCGCTGCGGATTCGATACTCCTATAAATTATAGTATATCATAGTTTTCCCCTGCAATCAATCGGAAAACCGCCGTGATTTTCGGAATGTTTCCGCTGTCAAGTTTTTTCTCTTGACAGTCGCAAGGATGTGTGTTATAATCCCAAAGCAAACGAGTGGAAGGGGTGCGCGGCGATGAAGCAGGAATCGTTCACCATGTCGATGCTGCTGGATTATTACGGCGCACTGCTGACACAGAAGCAAAAGACCTATTTCGACCTCTACTACAATCAGGATCTCTCCCTCGCGGAGATCGCCGAGCAGGAGGGAATCTCGCGGCAGGGTGTCCACGACGCCATCTCGCGTGCCGAGACGCTGCTGCGCGAAACGGAGCAGGCTGTCGGCTGCGTTGCCCGTTCGCAGGAGCTGCGGCGGGTGCTCTCGCAGATCGAAGCGGCTGCCCGTCCCCTTGCCGCGCATGAGGACGCCGCCGTTCGGCAGCGTGCCGAGGTCATTTTGGGTCTTGTCCGTAAAGGAGTAGCTTATGGCATTTGAAGGCTTGACCGCAAAACTCAATGCCGCGTTCAAAAAGCTCCGCGGCAAGGGTCGTCTGTCCGAATCCGACATCAAGGAAGCCATGCGTGAGATCCGTTTGGCGCTGCTGGAGGCGGACGTCAGCTATAAGGTCGTCAAGGATTTCGTCAAGACCGTCTCCGAGCGCTGCGTCGGTCGGGACGTGCTGGAGAGTCTGACTCCCGCGCAGATGATCGTCAAGATCGTCAACGAGGAGCTGATTGCCCTGATGGGCAGCGAAAATCAGCGGATCACCATTTCCCCCAAGTCCCCCACCATCGTCATGCTCGTCGGCTTACAGGGCGCGGGCAAAACCACCAACGGTGCCAAGCTCGCCGGTCTGTTCAAAAAGCAGGGCAAGCGTCCGCTGCTCGTCGCGTGTGACATTTACCGTCCCGCCGCGATCAAGCAGCTTGAGGTCGTCGGCGGTCAGCTCGGCATTCCCGTGTTCCAGATGGGTCAGGAGGACCCCGTAAGGATTGCAAAGGCCGCCGTTCGGCATGCCCAGCAGCACGGCAACGACATGGTTTTCCTCGATACCGCCGGTCGGCTGCACGTCGATGAGGCACTGATGAACGAGCTGAAGTCCATCAAGGCGGAGGTTCAGCCGAGCGAGATTCTGCTGGTCGTCGATGCGATGACCGGTCAGGATGCGGTCAACGCCGCGCAGTCGTTTAACGAATGGCTGGACATCGACGGCGTGATGCTGACCAAGCTCGACGGCGATGCACGAGGCGGCGCGGCGCTTTCCGTCAAGGCGGTCACAGGCAAGCCCATTAAGTTCATCGGCACAGGCGAAAAGTTAGATATGATCGAGCCGTTCCACCCCGAGCGCATGGCGTCCCGAATTCTCGGCATGGGCGACGTGCTGACGCTGATTGAAAAGGCGGAGCAGGCGCTCGATCAGAAGAAGGCTGCCGAGCTGGAGCAGCGTCTGCGTCAGAACAAGTTCACGCTTGCCGATTTTTACGACCAGTTGGCGCAGCTCAAAAACATGGGCTCGATGCAGGATCTTCTCGGTATGCTGCCCGGCATGGGCTCGATGAAGAACGTGCAGGTCGATGACAAGGCACTGACCCGCGTCGAGGCGATCATCCAGTCCATGACCCCCTATGAGCGCGAAAATCCCTCCTGCCTCAACTCCTCGCGCAAACGCCGCGTTGCGCTCGGCTGCGGTCAGAAGGTTGAGGACATCAACCGTCTGCTCAAGCAGTTTGAGCAAATGCAGCAGATGATGAAGATGATGAACGGCAAGGGCAACAAGCGCAAAATGTTCGGGAAAATGGGCGGCTTCCCCGGCATCCCGGGTATGTAATTTCGGTCATTAGGTCATCAGCGTGTCGAAAGCTCCGTGTCATTCCGAGGAGGGCGCAGCCCGACGTGGGAATCTCTTGTAGGATGTTCTGAATTTTCCGAAGTTCTTCGGAAATTCGGAATCGTACCGCAAGATTGCCACGCCCCCTTCGGGGTCTCGCAATGACAGACTTTGGGCTTTTCGACGGTCTGTTATATGTACCTGACGATATATACAGTATGTTGAAAATTTTTTGGAGGTGAAATTCATGGTAAAAATCAGACTGAGAAGAATGGGCGCGAAGAAGGCTCCTTACTATCGCATCGTTGTTGCGGATTCCCGCAGCCCGCGCGACGGCCGCTGCATCGAGGAGATCGGCACTTACAACCCCCTGACCGAGCCGGCAACTATCACTGTGGACGTCGAAAAGGCACAGCAGTGGATCAAGAACGGCGCTCAGCCGACCGACACCGTGAAGGCTCTTTTGAAAAAGGCTAACGTCCTTTGATCGAGAGGAGCAGCACGATGAAGGAACTCTTGCTCTACGTGGCAACCCAGCTTGTCGATCATCCCGACGCGGTGACGGTTACGCAGAGAGAGGAAGACGACAATACGATTCTTGAACTGAGGGTCGCCCCGGAGGATATGGGGAAGGTCATCGGCAGACAGGGTCGGATTGCCAAAGAAATTCGCACTGTCATCAAAGCCGTTGCACAGCGCGACGGAAAGCACGTCACGGTCGATATCGTTGACTGAAAAAACGGTGTCTGCATTTGCTTGCGGACACCGTTTTTTTGTTTTTTGCCGACAGTTCGGTAATCGCGAGAGAAAAGGGCTTGCCTGTGTAATGTGATTTGACCGCAAGGTTTAATCCGTGCCTTGGCTTCCCCCTTGGGGGAGCTGACGCGAAGCGCCTGAGGGGGTTGTCATCCATGCCGCAAGCACCACCGTTCAACATCGTAGGGACGATTATTAATCGCCCGCCGTCGGCACTTCCGTTCCATGCGTAGGGCGGGCTTCCCTAAGCCCGCCGATGGCAGCTCCTGTTTTGGCACAAGCCCGTATATTTCGGCTCGGTCCACAGGCGGTCAA
>URWG01000016.1 GCA_900551495.1 uncultured Eubacteriales bacterium | reverse complement strand
TTACGGATGCGGCGTGCCCCTTGCGGGTATACCGTACCTATGTACGCCGACGGGCTTTGTTTGACGGATGCAGTCGCCGATACGGAGTTTCGATTAAAGTCGTTCGGTTTTATCGTAACCTTTGAAGCAGCCGAGCGCCGAACGGATCGCGTTGGCTTCTATCCGTTTGCCTCCGCATCGAGTTCAAACAGCTCGCCGAGCGATCGGAAAAGCAGCAGGAACTTCTTATACTGTACCTGATAAATTGCATGCCGCTCGGGGTCGGGCACAAAGCTGCGCTTGATGCGCACCATGCGATCAACCGCGGATTCCACGCTTTCGAACAAACCGGCAGCGGTCCCCGCCAGAATTGCCGCGCCGAGACAAGCCGTATCCTGCGCAGAATATGTCACGTTCAGAGTCTTTCCGGTAATATCCGCCTTGATCTGATTCCAAATATCGGATTTGGAGCCGCCGCCCATTGTTCGGATCTGATTGACCTCCAGTCCCATATCGCCGATCGTCTCCAAATTTCTGGATATGATATAGCCGAGGCTTTCCATAATACTGCGGGCAAAATGAGCCTTCGTGTGCTTCAGCGTTGCGCCGTAGAACACGCCTTTGGCATTCAAATTCACGTCAGGAGCCATAGAGCCTTGCAAATGCGGCAGCGTAATCAGCCCGTCTGCGCCCGGCGCTATGCGTTCGACCTCGCGATTGATCAGATCATAGGCATCAATGCCGGTTTCCTCCTGCAAATCAAGCTCCATGCGGCAGAAGCTGTCGCGGAACCACCGCAGGCACATACCGCCGGTTGTAAAGGTGTGCATCATGTAGGTGTCGGGCAGGGCAAAATAGTGTACCGGCATTTTGCGGTTCGGATCGTACGTCAGCGTCTTTGTCGGCACGCAGATTGCCAATGCGGCGCCGATATTTTCCGAAAAAACGCCCGGACGGATATTACCCACACCGATGGCGCCGGCAGCCTGATCGAGGCAGCCCGTACTGATCAGCGTGTCCTCCGACAGTCCGAGAAGCCCCGCCGCCTCCGGCAGGACGGTTCCGACCAACTCGCCGGACTCCCGAACCTCCGGCAGCCACGCCGGGTCGATACCGATAAACTCCAGCATCTCGCCCCAGTATTCCTTAGTTCGGATGTCCCAATATTCCGTGGAGGTCAAAAGGGAGCCTTCGGCAACAAATTTTCCCGTCAGGAGGAAAATGATGTAGTCCTCCAAAAGCAGTAAATGCCGAATTTTCGCAAATCTCTCCGGCTCGTTTTCACGGACCCAAAGCACCTTTGCAGCCGGCCAGCACGCCTCAAAGCTGACCTGACCGGTAACCTCATAGCATAATGCGTCGCCGAAGCGCGTCCGCAGCGCTTCCGCCTGCCTGACGGCACGGTTGTCCATCCAAACGATCGCGTTGCCGAGCGGCTTGCAGCTTTCGTCCAGCATACAGAGCGTTTCGCCCTGCACGGAGAAGCCGACCACGCCGATCTTCCGCGTATCGACGTTTTTGCGCAGCATACGCATACAGGCGCAGAGAGAGTCCATGTATATCCCGCAGGGCGCCTCTACGATGTTTGTCTCCGGCGTCAGCAGGGAATACTCCAAAACGGCGGAGGCGACCTGCTTTCCTTCGACGGTAAAGACGGCAGTTTTCAGCGAGGTTGTTCCGATGTCAATTCCGAGGATCAGTCTGTCCATACGCAGCCTCCCGCTTATTGATGCGGCGCACAGGACCAGGTAAGCACTGCCTTGGTGTCGCCGATATTGTAGATCTTATGATCCTTGCCCTCGGGGACAAGCATCGCGTCGCCCTGAAACAGATGGTAGTATGTATCATCCTGCGAGCAATAGATCAGCACCTCGCCCTGTACGCAGAAAAAAACCTCGTGCGCCTCGCTGTGACCCGGGTCGATTGCGCCGACGGCGCCGACAGGCAGCTCTGACATACCGAAGGTGATTTTCTCCGTTTTGAAATACTCGCGGCAAACCTCCTGCTCTTCCATCCAGATTTTTGCATTCTTCTTGCTTACGATCGTCATATCCATGAAGCTGCATCCTTTCTCATTGTAATGAAAACGGACTGCCCTGTAAGCCCTACAGGATGGGTTTACGGAGCAGTCCATATGATATTGACGGGTGCTTATTCGATGCTGTCCATAATGCGGACAACTTCCTCCAGATTTTCGCGGAAGCTCTTTCCGGGGGCAAAGTTCTCGGTGAAGAGCGCGGAGCCCATCGTGAACGCCCACGGATTGATCTCGTTGATAAAGCCGATGCGTTCCGGGCTGTTGATGCTGCCGGCAATCACGACCGGTTTTTCGATGCTCTTGCAGTAGGCTCGGGCAAGACCCGCGCCGTCCTTATGGCGGAATGCGAGCAGATCAATGCCGTCAACGCCCTTGTTCAGCAGACCCTCGGCATCAGCAATGATCTCGTCAAATGTTCCCTCCAGCACGGACGGGCTGCCGTAAACCTTACCGCAGAACGGCAGGAATTTAATATCCTGCGCCGCCAAATATTCAAACACGGACTGGTGATAAACCGTGCCCATCAGGTAATCGTAGCCAAGCTCGACGGCAAGCTTCGCGCCGCGCATACATTCCTCCTCGGAATACGACACGACTTCAAGGAAAGTCGTCTTTCCGGCAGCCTTCATTGCCTTAACGATCCGCGCCATTTCCTCCTTCGGTACGCCGACATCCTTAAAGCCCCAAAACTGCACCGGCAGATCCTTGCAGCTTTCAAACACATCATATGCATTCGGAACGGTCTTGTCGTTGTGGGTCAGCATGATAATGATTTTAGAATTCATAGTTTTCCTCCTTGCGGCAAAATGAAATGGTTTACGAAAGAGCAGCCCTATTTTGCACCGTGCGACCGGATGAGCCGCAGCAGATCCAGCAGCGTATCATCCGTCTGCCCGAGCGCCTCCAAATCGATCGTCTCCTCCCGCGCCATGTCGAGCAGCTCCGTTCCGTACCGTGCGATCTCATCGGTCAATGCCTTGTCCTCATGCAAATACGCTTGGTAGCAAAGCGCCTTCAAATGTGCGATCAGATCCCGAACATCTCCGCTTTCGGCATATGCTGCCCGCGTCTCGTCGGGCGAGAACGCAGACAGATCCCCCAGCGGGAACTCCTTGCTCTTGAGAAGGTTGGCTCCGACAAAAACCGCTGCCACAGACAACACTGCAACAAGGACGGAAAGCAGTCGGACAAGCTTGCTGTTAGGGGAATGCGCGGAATCTGTGCTGCTCATATTGCGGTATCTCCTTCGGAATTACTCGGCGACCTCGCACCAGTCGATCGCCATGGCGGCATAGATCTTTGCGGCGGCAATCAGGTCGTCGATATAGATAAATTCGTTGTCTCCGTGCACATTGTTATTCAATGCACCCGGACCGAGCACAACGGCGGGAACACCCTGCCGACCGAGATAGTAGGCATCACAGACGGCGCGGAAGCCGGAAATGACGGAGTGGCGCTCTGTTGCCGCGTCCACGGCGCCGCAGAGGGTCTGCACGCCCGGGTGCTCCTCCGGAACGGAAAAGCCGGGCCAATCCTGAATGACCGGCGCTTCGATGATGGGCGGATGCTCCCGCAGCCAATCGTCGGTAGAAGCGATCGCGGCGACACCGCGGCGAATTTCGTCAAGCAGCTCATCGCGGCTGACCAACCGATCCGGATACCAAATGCTGTAGGTATACTTCATCTGAGAGGGGACCGTACCGAGGTACTCGCCCCCGTGGATAAACGCGGGATTCATCGTGAACACGCCGACGCCCTGCTGATCGTGACCTCCCTTGCCGCCGTAGCCGAGCACCTTGTCGCGATAGCGGTGATTCCATTCGACCTCAAGCCGATTGAAATACGCAACAAAGGGCAACGACTTACGGAACGCATCGACGGCGATGTCGTTGCCGCTGAGCAGTCCGCCGGGCTGCGGGAATCGCATCTGATTTACAGCGCTGACGTGGACACCCTTTCCCTGAACGATCAGGTTGAAGAACACCAGGGCGGAGGAGGCGATCTGAACCTCCAAATTGCTCGGCTCGCAGACGATAGCGAAGTCTGTATGATACAGCTCCTTTACCGCGCGTTCTGCGCCGATGGTTTCGGCAGACTGGGATTCCTCGCCGACACTGGAATGCAGCACAACGTCGCCCTTCAGGGCAATGTCGCAGTCAGCCAAAGCCTTCAGCGCATAAAATGCCGCCGCCAGACCGCCTTTCATATCGCTGGTGCCGCGGCCGTAGAGCTTCCCGTCCTTTACCTCGGGGGAAAACGGCGGAAATTCCCACCGTTCGGGGTAGCTGATCGGCACAACGTCGCTGTGCCCGTTGAATGCCAGCGATCTTCCGCCGCCGCGTCCTTTTCTGGTTGCGACCACGTTGGGACGTTTTCCCTCCGCGTCGTAAGCCTTCATGACGACCGAGTCAAACCGTGCGTGACGCATTTGCTCTGCGAAGAACTCCTGCATGGGAAGCTCGTTGCCCTCGCTTTCCCCGTCGTTTACGGTCGGGTAAGCGACCATTTGCTTCAGCAGCGCTACAATATCGTCGCGATGCTGATCGATATAGGAAAATACGACTTGCTTTGCATCCATATCTGCGGCTCCTCCTGTATAAATAATATCACCGTTTGCCGAGAGACGGCAGCCGATCACTCTTTCCAGGAAATGATCTTCTTCTGCGCGAAGGTGACGAGCGCATAGAGCAGCACGCCGATAATCATCACAAAGAAGATGCAGGCAAAGGAATCGGTGACCTTCATGTACTGCGAATACTTAATGATCTGCGAGCCGAGACCGGTATTGCCGGCGTTATATTCCACGCTGATGCAGGCGGTCGTAGCCATGATCGCAGCGAGCTGAATCCCCGTGAAAATATCGGTTGCGGCGGAGGGCAGGGACATCTTGAAGTAGGTCTTTATCGGCGAAGCGCCCATCGACTGCATCAGCTCTTTCCGCATCGTGGGAACATTGAGGAAGCCCGTGCAGGCATTCATGTTGATGATTGCAAAGGACTGAATGACAACGACCGTGATACGCAGGGTCAGACCGTAGCCGAGCATCAGCATGAGCAGCGGGATCAGACAGATCATCGGCGTGGTGACGAGGAACGTGACGTAGGGGTTCAGGGCAGCGCTGATGATGGGAGAACGGGTGATGAGCGTCGCCAGCAGCAGACCGACCGGGATGGTAATGAGGAAGCCGATCAGCACGACCTCCAGCGTCACCAGAATGTGCGGCAGGTATTCATTGAAGTTGACGACCATTGCCGTAAAAATTGCAGTGGGTGTCGGGAGAAACCACGCCGGAGTTTCATTGACGCGGCAGAGCAGCTCCCAGATACCAAAGACAAGCAGGAACATGACAAGCGGCGCAACGACGCTTGTAATTCTCTTCTTTACCATATCTGTCTCCCTCCTTATTTGATCTTGCTCAGATCGATCTCGCCGATCGCATTTTCGAGATACTGACGATAATTGATAAACTTTGTTTCCGTAATCATAGACAGCTTCCGCGGGCGGGGCAGGTCCAGATCGACGACCTCGACCAAGCGGCCGGGCTGCGTGCCCATGACATAAACCTTATCGGACAGGAGAACTGCCTCCTCGATATTGTGCGTGATAAAGATGATGGTCTTTTTCGTTTTCGACCAAATGTCCAGCAGCTCCATGTTCATCTGCTCTCGCGTCAACTCATCGAGCGCACCGTAAGGCTCATCCATCAGCAGAATTTCGGGGTCATGCACCATCGCACGGATAACGCCCGCACGCTGCAGCATACCGCCCGAGATCTCATGCGGATGGGCATCGGCATAATCGGACAGACCGACCATCTCTAAAAGGTCATCGACACGCTGCTGCCACTGCTTCCCCTTCAGCCCGAAGACATCCAGCGGGAGAGCGACGTTTTGACGAACGGTGAACCATGGGAGCATATTCGGCTGCTGGAAGATAAAGCCCATCTTCCGCAGGACCTCCGACGGCATTTTCTTATTTGCATAATTGACCTTCTTGCCGTCGATGAAAATGTCGCCCTCCGTGGTCGGAATAATGCCGTCGAGCATACGGATCAACGTTGACTTTCCGCAGCCGGAGGGACCGAGAATCGCGACGAACTCCCCGTCCTGAATTTCCATGGAGTAGTCCTTTACCGCGATAATATCCTGGCTTCGGGTATGGAAAATTTTCGTAACGTGGTCAAATTTGATTTTCGCTTCCTGCATGTTCGCCACCTCCCCTTATTTCTTCCACAGAACGACACGCTTCTCGATCGCGGCGACAATGGTGTAAAATCCGATGCCGATCAGCGCAATGATGATGATACAGCCATAGCTTTGTTCAAAGTTCGAATATTTCAGGAATTTGATGATGCGGTCGCCGAGACCGATGTTTCGACTGACGAAGTCCGCGGAGACAGCGCCGATCGTGGAGAAGATGCAGCCGAGCTTCAGACCGGTGAAGACCTGCGGCATGGCGTTCATAAATACCACATAGAGGAAGGTTTGCAGCTTCGTTGCGCCGACGCTGCGGGCAAGCTCCAGCTTTTCCTTCTCAACCGTCGTAAAGCCGTTAAGGGTATTCAGACAGATGATCGGGACTGCCTGAATGATGACGATGATTACGCGGAGGTTCGGCGCGGTGCCCATCCAGAGCGTCATCAGCGGGATCAGGGTAATCATCGGTGTGATTGTCAGACAGATAATCAGCGGGCGAACCGCCTTGACGATCAGCTCAAACTGCGAAAATACGGCAGCCAGCAGGATGCCGACCGGAACCGCAACGATATAGCCGATCAGGATCATCTTGATGGAGAACAGCATATCGGGCAGAATGACATGGAAGGATTTGATTGTCGCCTTGAGCATATTCGACGGCAGGGGAAGGACGTAAGAAGGAACGTCAAAGACCCGCAGGCAGATTTCAAGCGCAGCAATAATGATAACCAAAACGATCAACGGAGCAAAAATCGTCCTGGGGTCGCGCTTTTCCTTGCGTTTACGGGCAACGATTGCCTTGTTCTCAACCATGGTGCTTGCCTCCTTTACATCGTGGCGCGGATGATATCGTTGATTTGCGCGCGAAGCTCATTATAGCGGACATTTTGCCCAATATTATGATTTCGCTCCTCCAACGGAATATCGACCTTGATTTCGTGAGTGATGGTAGCGGGCTTGTTGGAAAGAATAAAGATGCGGTTTGCCAGCAGCAGCGCCTCGTCAACGTTATTGGTAACCATGACGACGGTTTTCTGCGTTTTTTTCCAAATGTTGAGGATCTCATAAGACAGCATCTTGCGGGTAATGGCATCCAGCGCGCCGAGCGGCTGGTCCAGCACCAGAATTTCCGGATCGTGTACCAGCGCGCGGGCGATACCGACGCGCTGCTTCATGCCGCCGGAAAGCTCATGCGGATAGACGCGCTTATAGTCGAGCAGACCGACGACATCCAGCATCTGATCCACCCGTTCCTCCCACTGCTTCCCCTTGAGCTTCATGATCCGCAGCATAAACTTGAGGTTGCCGGCAGCGGTACGCCACGGCAGCAGATTATGGTTTTGAAAAACGAAACCGAATTTTCTCAGCTCGGATCTCGGAACACATTTGCCGATGTCCGTGCCGTTCAGCTCCATGGAGCCGTCGGACGCCTCCTCGATGCCTGCCAGAATTTTCAGAAAGGTGGACTTGCCGCAGCCGGAGTTGCCGAGGATGACGATGAATTCTTTTTCCTCAATGTCCATGCTGATGTCCTTCAGCACCTCGACGTAATTGCGCTCGCCCTTCTCGCCGAAGGCTTTGGCAATGTGCTTTACGCTAAAAACTTTCTTTCCCATTTTTTACCTCCTAAATCGGGGCGTTACAGCTCGATGCCCGGTTCAATCAAGTTGTCCATTGACAGCTCGATCGGCGTGCCGACGACCTTTGCCATGTAAGCGACCTGTGCAGCGTGCTCGACAAAATCCGCAAGGATGAAGGCTTCCTCCAGATCCTTGCCGAGGACGACGGAGCCGTGGTTGCGCAGCAGCGCGGCACGCTTGTCCTTGCCGAGTGCCTCGGCTATGTACTCGCCCAGCGCCGCGGAACCGACCGGTCCGTACTTCGCGCAAGGGACGCTGCCGCCGAGGAAAATACCGGATTCCGCCAGCAGGAACGGGATGTCCTCTCCCGTCACGGCGAAGGCTGAGGAATACAGCGGATGACCGTGAACGATCGCATGAATCTCGGGTCTGGCGCGATAGATTGCCAAATGCATCGGCAATTCAACGGTCGGAAGGAACCCGTTATCCTCGACCAAATTCCCGTCGATGTCACAGACGCAAATGTGCTCGGCTTTGATGACCGTCCAGTCAGGACGGATGTCAAAGCTCTTATTCGGTCTGGGACAGACGTAGATCAAGCCTGTTTCCGTGTCGCGCATACTCCAGTCGCCGGAATCCATTCCGGGCGTAAGATGCTTTTCAACAAAACGCTTGGCGTAGGAGGCGGTCAACTGCTTAAACTCCCAACGAACGGTTTTACTCATAATGGTTGCATCCTTCCTTTGTTATTTCTATATTCTGCGCATCCGCATTACTTCCTGCCGAGGATACAATCCATTGCAGCGGAGGAGTTATAGACGATCTGATTGGTGTAGAACTTGTAGTTCGGGCAGCACTCGGCGCTTGCCCAGCCGTCGTAGCCGATGTCGTCAAATGCCTTGATGACCGCCGGCCAATCCACGTCGCCCGCCAGCAGGTCCACAAAGCCCGACAGACGCTGCACGTCGCGGCGGAAATCCTTGAAGTGCACCTTCTTGATGCGCTTGTTCAGAATCTTGATCCAGTGCTGCGGGTAACCGAACATCAGCATATTGCCGACATCCAAAAATGCGGCGACATAGTCCGAGCCGATCTCATCCAGGAAATTTCGGAATTCGAGCGGACTGAGAAGGAATTTGTTCCAGATGTTTTCAATGCCGATAATGACGTTTTTCTGCTCGGCATACGGCGCCAACTCGCGGAAAGCCGCCTGAGAGCGCTCGTAGGCAACGTCGTAGTCGATTACCTCACTGCCGGCAAAGAAGGAAACGTTTGCCGCATCCGGCACGACGTCCTCCGGGCGGAAGTCCACTCCCACGGTTCCGGGCGGGACCAAAATGCAGTCGATTCCCAAAACTGCGGCGGCGTCGATCTGACGGCGGCAGACCTCCTTTGCCTTTTCGCGGATTGCCGCATTGCTTGCCGTAAACGACCATTCCCAATACAGTCCGGTTGCCAGTGAGCAAAGCGTGATCCCGATGTCATCCGCAAGTCGGCGAATGGCAAGCAGTTCCTCCTCGGTGCTTTCCAGGCTGCAGGGTCCGGTCTTGGAAAATGCAAGCTCGATTCCCTCGAAACCGGCGTCCTTTGCAATGCGCATACATTCCTCAATCGTGCTGTCGGGATGGAAGGACCAAATGTTGATGCTTTTTTTAATCTTGCTCACGGGGAAAACCTCCTTGATTTGATTTCGATCGGCGGTTGCTTACAGTTTCGCGCTCGGTGCCAGCAGTACTTCCAATCCGTGCTCGCGCAGGGCGGCGATCGTGTCCGACGGGGTCGCCTCGTTGGTAATGATCGTATCTACCGCGGAGAAGGGGCAGACGTTCACAAGCGCGCTTTTTTCAAACTTACTGATGTCGCACATCATAATGCGGCGGTTGGCATTGCTCAGCACCAGACGCTTGATGCTGACCTCGTCCACGCCGTAATCCATGAAGCCCTTCTCAAGGCTGACGGCGTCGGCGGTCATAAAGGCAATATCCACGGTAAGAAGCTTCAGCGTCTCCTCGGCAAACAGACCGTAGAGCGTGCTGCTGGAGCTTTTGAGCTGACCGCCTGCGACGATCAGGGCATTTTCGGTAAGGGAGATTTCTTTGGCGATGTCAATGTCGTTCGTTACGACTGTCAACTGTCGGAACTGCGAAAGACGGGAGGCAAGCGCGCGTCCGGTCGTGCCGGCGTTGATGTAAATCGTAGAGCCCTCCGAGATCTGCTTCGCGGCAGCGGCAGCAACCTGCTCCTTCTCCTCCTTCTGCATATGCATACGCAGATAGATCGGGACCTCGGCATTCAGCGGGCGGTCATACTTCATCGCGCCGCCGTGCGTCCGCAGCAGCACCTTGTCCGCGCCGAGCTGGACGAGATCTCTGCGGATCGTCGCCTTCGAAACATTCAGCGCGTCGGACAGCTCCTCCACGGAAGCGATACCGTTTTGGTTTACAAATTGTGCGATTTTTTCATAACGTTCAGGCTTCAGCATATCAGTTCTTGTCGGTGCAGGGACGTTTAATACCCGTGCATGATCTCCTTCGTATTTTGGTACAGCGCGGCATAGCGTTCGCGTCCGCCGGCATAGGCTTTATAATTTTCGGGGTCCGGCTCGATCGTGCGGGCGATGCGGATGTTCTGCGCCAAATCGGCACAGTCCCGATAGCGACCGGTTGCAAGCGCGGCGATAAGGGCGTCGCCGTAGGAGGCACCGTTTTCCACCTCCGCAACATACTGCCGCTTCCCGCTGATGTCCGATACAGCCTGCAGCCAAATCGGATTCTTTGTGCCGCCGCCGACCGCCATGACCTTCTTTGTTCCCATCTTTTTGGCGTCGAATATTTCAAAATGCTGGTTGATCCCGTAGCCGATACCCTCCAGCATCGCCTTATAGATATGACCGCGGGTATGCTGCAGATTCAGACCGAAGATCAGACCCTTTGCCTCCGGGTCATTGATCGGCGTACGCTCGCCGGAGAAGTACGGCAGGACCACAAGACCGTCGCTGCCTGCGGGGATGTCCTGCGCCAGCTTCATCATTTCGGCGTAAACATTCGAGCCGTCCGCTGTGCAGCGCGCGTCAATATCGGCAGCCATATTCTCGCGGAACCAACGCGTCAGCGTTCCCGCACAGCTCATGCCGGCTGCGACGGAGTATGTGCCGCGGAACAAATACGGACCTGCCCACAGGCGCTTGTCCGTGGTCAGCTTTTCCACGACGTGGATAATGAAAATGGACGAGCCGTACATACACATCATGTCGCCGGGGTTGAGGACGCCGACGCTGAGCGCTTCGGCACTTGCATCTGCGGTGCCGGTCGTGACGGGTGTACCGACCGCAAGTCCGGTAGCCTCCGCTGCCGCCGGTGTGACCGTGCCGACGATCTCATCGGACCAGCGGCACTCGGCAAGCTGATCGCGGCGGCAGAAGAGGGACAGGTCCTCCTCCCACCCGAGCTTTTCCATGCTGTAGATGGGGACCCATGTGGCGGCGGTGTAGTGGTCGATCACGAATTTACCGGTGAGCTTTGCCACCATGTAAGAGGTGCTGGTCAGAAATTTGTCGGTTTTCGCGTAGATCTCCGGCTCGTGGTTCTTGATCCAAAGGATCTTTGCGACAGCCGACTGGGTCGTCAGCGGTGTGCCGCAGCGGTCAAAGATCGCGTCTGCCCCGAGCTTCTGCTCCAAATAGGTGATTTCTTCTACGGCGCGGCAGTCGATCCCGTACAGGATCCCCTTGCGCAGCGGCTTGAGGTCCCGATCGACCGGAAGACAGCAGGGACCGATGGCACTGCAGCCGATTCCCGCGATGTCCTTTGGGTCAACGCCGGACGAGGCGATCAGCGCCTTGCTGATGGTGCACAAATCACCCCACCAAACCTGCTCGGCGTCGTGCTCGGCATAGCCGGGATGGGGGATTTCCATTTTGTGCGGGCAGGTATGCGCGGCAATGATTCTCGCGTTTTCATCAACGATGGTGCCCTTGCTTTCAAACGTTCCGATGTCGATGCCCATGTAATACTTTGCCATACGTCACTCCCTCTTTTCTTTCCAGCGCGGTCAAGCGGCTCAATATCGGCTGAGCCGGAACGCTTCGTCGATCCCGCGCATCATGCCGGCACAGAGCGCTGCCAGCGCATCGATGTCGTTCACGTCGCAGACCTCGACGGGGGTATGGGTATATCTGGCGGGGAAGCCCATTTCCAGACAGGCAACGCCCGCACCTTCCAACTGAATGTATGCCGAATCCGTCAGAATTCCGAGCGCCGCAAAACGCTGCAGGGTCAGATCAAGTGCTGCGGCGGTCTGCTTTGCATGACGGAAGAGCGGCTCATGCGCCAGCGTGCCGTTCAATGTGCCGCGACCGTGGAAGCTGTACAAACCGACCGTCGGACCTTTTCCCATGCAGTCCTCAAATTTGGTTGTCAGATCCTTTGTCGAGCCGTCGAGCATCACGTCCAAGGAGATTGCGAGATCGGGCTGCACGGTGCGTGCCGCCATCATCGCGCCGCGCAGATTGAATTCCTCCCAAACCGTACCGACCAAATAGGTGTCACAGGAGGGCGGCGTCTGCGAGAGCAGGCGGGCGATCTCAACCAAACAGGTGCACGCGCCGCGGTTATCTACGGCAGTGCCTGTAATACGGCTCCCCTGCAGCTCTTGGAACGCGGGCTTGTAGACGACCGGACAGCCGACATAGATGCCCATGTTGTGCACCTGTGCGGCAGAGGTTGCGCCGACGTCGATAAACAGCGAGGTGACAAGGTCCACCTTGTACTTTTCCTCCGCAGGCGTTGCGTGATGTGCCTTGGGACCGAATATGCCGGGATGCCACTTGCCGTCCTCGCTGCGGATCACGACCTCCAGACCGGGCAGTACCTTCTCCGGGATGCCGCCCAAGCGGTCAACCTGAATAAAGCCGTCGTCCTCAACCTTGCGAACGATAAAGCCGAGCTGATCCATGTGACCGAAGATCATGGCACGCGGCGCCTTGGGATTCGTTCCGTTGATCTTCGCAATGACGTTGCCGACGCGATCGATAGAGACGGACGCGCAGTACCGCTCCAAATACGGTTTGAGCTTATACGCCATTTCCTTTTCATATCCGCTGGGGGCGGAGGTCAGCATAAATTCCTTCAAGATTTCCTTCGTAAATGCAGACATACCATCAATCCTCCTGTTTCTGCAAGATCGCAAGAATCGTCTCTTTCATTTCTCTGTGCGAAAAAACATCGTAGTCCGCGCCGACCGCATCGCGCGCACCGAAATCGTTCTGTATGGCGACCGTGATGCAGCCGTTGGCTTTACCGCTGCGCACATCCTCCTCGCGGTCGCCGACCATGATCGCCTGCTCTGCACCGAGAAGTTTCTTCAGCTCGGGGATCGCGGCGGTTTTGTCATAACCGGGCTTGGAATGCCAGATGTAAGAGAACAGGGGAAGTACCCCGAATTTCTCCAAAAGGGCGGTGAGGTAGCCGCGCTCTGCATTGGAGCAGACGGCAAGCGGAGCGACGGCGGAAAGCGCCTGAAGCATATCAACACAATCCGGCTCGATGCGGGCGTGTTCCTCGATCGCCTTCGGCGCGTAGCGGAAAATGCCGTCGAAGAACTGCTTGCAGAGCGCCTCGTCCTCCGTGCCCAAAATACGGCGGCACGCATCCGGAATTTTATCGCCGACCGTTGTGTTGGCAAGCTCGCGGCTGATCGGGGGACGCCCCATTTCCGCAAGCGCCATATTCATTGCATAGTAGTTGATGTCGGTCGTGCCATAGAACAACGTGCCGTCAAAGTCAAACAAAACCGCTGTTTTTTTCATTGCCGTTCCTCCGTCAGGAATAGGTAATCAAATCCGTCACGATCGTGATCTCGGCTTCCTCGCGCCAAAGCGCCTGTACAGCTTTCCAATTTTTGTCGCATTTCTCCTTTTGCAGCTGTTCGGAAAGCTGCTCACATACGGTCTCAAACGGTACGACCCCCGGCTCGAGGGTGCTCCCCCAATACAATAACATATATCCGTTATTGGTTGCAACGAATTTTTTCGCAAGACTGCCCTCGGCATCGATATTCATTGCCGCGGCATAGTACTCCTCCGAAAAGCGGGTGCTTTCCGCGCCGATGTAATTGATATGCGGAGCGGCGCCGTCGTTCTTTTCGGCGTACAGTGCATCAAAGTCGGCGCCGTCGGCAATTTCGCTGCGGACCTTTTCCAACTGTGCTTGCGTGCGCGACTGCTCGGCAGCCAGGGTGTCCTCGTAAGCCGTGCTTTCTTTCGTGTCGATCTGTTTCAGCTGATTGAGCAGCGCAATCACGTCATTTTCGTAGCGCAGCTCCCATTCATGGATGACGCGATGCGCCGTAGGAATATATACAACCACCGCGTTGCCGAGCATGGCGGACTCGAAGGCGGTGATGTCATTTGCAAATTCGGTTTGCTGCTGTTGCAGCAGTGCTTGGTAGGTATCCCGAACCTCGGAATCGGAGACAGGGGACACCTGCGCGTCGATTTGTGCGCGGAGGTTTGCAATCAGCGCCGAGGTTCTTGCGCTTTGCGTTACCATTTCCTCCGTCAGTCCGCTGCTTTGCAGCGCCAGCAGCACCATTGCGTCCAAATCTTCGCCGGTAAAGGTGGGGTAGTTGGCGGAGACGGTCTTTCTGAACTGCTCTTGCGTATCCGTCCACGCGGCTGCTACGGCGGCTTCCTGCTCATCCGTAAGCGTAATGCCCAGCTCCTCCGCTTTTTGCTCCAGGATCAATTGGGCAATAAAGGTATCCAAAACGCTGTTTGCCTGTTCTGTCAGCTTTTGATTCAGCTCGTCGGCAGACATCGTGCCTGACATGGCGCTGTACATTGCCTCGATGCTGACCATCTTTTCCGCAAAAGCGCTGTAGTAAACAGGCTCACCGTTGACGGTTGCAACGATCGGATCGTCCTCGGTGACTGCTTGCTCGGTTTCGGAAACGGAATTTCCGCTGCAAGCAGTGAAAAGACAGGCGATAAGCAATAAAGCGATAAAAGAAAATAAGCGGTGTTTCATAATGTAGATACCTCTTAAGAAACGCAGGGGCTTGCGCCCCCGCGTTTATAAGTTACAGTGCCGAAGTATTTTCGGGAATTCAGTTATTCCGCCTCGTACTTTGCGGCGACGCTCTGCCAATCGTAGGCATCGGCATCCGCCTCGACCTCGGAGCGGTCCCAGGTGGTATCGACAAACTCGTTGGTGTAGATGTCGGTCAGCGGGATCTCCTTGGAGATGACGCCGGAGGAGAGCATGGTATCGACGTTGAGCTGCCAGCCTTCGTCGGTGCACAGACCGATGTTCTGAAGGCGCTCCTTCTCGGTTTCGGAGCCGGGCTTGCCGAACATCTGATAGTTACGACCTTCCTGGACATAAACGGCTGCCTTCCATGTGACCTCAATGTTCGGCCACTGGGAGCAGGAGACGGCTGCGGCTGCTTCGGGGTTGTACTTGGTGAAGTAGATGCCCTTGCAGAGTGCACGGCAGAAGCCGCGGATGACATCCGGCTCGTTTTCGATCATGTCGAGGCTGGTGATGATGGAGTTGGAGTTCGTCTGCAGAATCTCATGACCGTCAATGTAGTTGAAGTCATAGTTCTGACCGATCAGCTGGTAGGCTTCGCCGGGCCAGGAGAACAGAATGTCGAGGTTGCCTTCGGCGACCTGAACAAAGCGGTTGTCGCCCGCGACGACGAACTCGACGTCTTCCTTGCAGTCAATACCGGCTGCGACGAGGGTCGGGGTAACGAGAGATTCCCAAGAGGGATCGCCCAGGGCAATGGTCAGCTTGCGGCCATACTTTTCGGGAGCGTCAACGATGTCCTCAAAGCTCTGGAAGGGAGCATCCTTCAGTACGCAAAGACCCCAAATGTTGATTGCGTCGTAAGCGCAAACGACCTTAATGGGAAGACCTTCTTCGATGGACTGCAGGATCAGGGACGGACCGGGAACGGCGAAGTCTGCCTGACCGGTGGCGACCATCTTGCAGTCGGTGGTGCCGATGGTTTCGACCATCTCGATGTCGAGCCCTTCCTCGGCGGCATAGCCCAGATTCTGAGCTACCCAGAAGGGGGTGTCTTCCAGAACCTCAGCGGTACGGGTGAGGCAGAACTTCACCGTGCGGAGATCCTTTTCGTTGTCTGTGTCATTCGTGCCTTGCGAGGGCTTGTCTCCGGTGTTGTCGGATGCAGGGGGGGTGTCGGTCTTGGTGCAGGCAGCCATGCTCAGCATCAGCAGCAGAACAAGAACCAACGCGATGATCTTTTTCATTGTAGTTCCTCCATCTTGTTGATTTTTTTGCGCGTTTCAATCAAAAGTGCGCATTGTAGCAAGAAAAACATCCTGTCGAGGACGCCCTGCTGCTAATAATTATACATCCTGCGCGGACTTTGTCAAGCATTTCTGCGCGTATTTTCGCAAATAAGCTCGTATTTCTCAATATTGCACAATTTGAATGCTTAAAATTTGACACGGCAGACAAAATGCACAGAATGCGATATACAAAATTATGCATAATGACGATACTGCAAACAAAGCGAAAAAAATCGCTCAAAAATACGTAATAATGGTTGACACAACCCTCCAATCTATGGTAGATTAAAGACAATATGAGGGCGCAACCTGCTCTCACGACCGTCGGGGCTCTCCGCTTGCTGTGCCGGAGTGTCCCGCTCCTGCCGGCGTTTTGAGGGGGCGGTCGTAATACCTATTATGAGGAGGAGCATCGAAAATGCAATGGATCAAGGATACATTTAATACGAGGAAGCCCATTATTGCCATGTGCCATGTTCGCGCATTACCCGGCGACCCCTATTTCAGCGGTGATATGGAGCAGGTCGTGGATCAGGCGCGCGCGGAGTTCCTCACTCTGCAGGAGGGCGGCGTAGATGCGGTTATGTTCTCCAATGAATTCAGCCTCCCCTATCTGACGAAGATGGAGCCTGTCACGACTGCCTGCATGGCGCGCATCATCGGTGAGCTGAAAAGCGAGATCAAAATTCCTTTCGGTGTGAATATGCTGTGGGATCCGTATGCTTCCTTGGACCTTGCTGCCGCGACCGGAGCAAAGTTCATCCGTGAGATTATGTCCGGCGTGTATGCCTCCGACTTCGGTCTGTGGAACACCAACCCCGGCGAGGTCGTCCGCCATCAGATGCGCCTCGGTCTGAAGGATGTAAAGCTGCTGTGGAATATTGTCCCCGAAGCCGCCAAGTACCTCGCCGACCGCGATATTGAACAGATCGCAAAAACGACCGTGTTCAACAACCGTCCCGACGTGCTCTGCGTCTCCGGTATCACTGCCGGTGCCGCTACCGATACCGATATTCTGTCGCGTGTGAAGCGCGTCGTTCCCGAGACGGCGGTTTTTGCCAACACGGGCTGCAAGGTCAATACCATCGAAAAGATCCTGTCGATCGCGGACGGCGCGGTCGTCGGTACGACCTTCAAGAAGGACGGTCTGTTTGACAACCATGTCGAGCTTGACCGCGTTAAGGAGTTCATGGACAAGGTTCACAGCATCCGAGCTTGATTGTTTCTCCTCCCCTTTCCGTTGAATACCCGCTTCCGATTTTCGGAATCGGGTATTCTTTGGAAAAAGCCGAATATTTTGCATACACATAAGGAGCTCCCGAGATGAAAAAATATAACATTGCACTGATCGGCTGTGGCATGATCTCCAAAAGCCATTTTGACGCAATCGCTGCATTGGAAAATGCCGAGCTGAAGGCGATTGCCGAGGTGCTTCCGCAAAGAGCGGAGACTGTCGGCAGAGAGCATCGCTGCGCATGGTATACCGATGCCCGCACCATGCTGGAAAACGAGCCGGACATTGACGTCTGCCTGATTTGCCTTCCTACCTATCTGCACGCAGAGCACATCGCGCTGTGTGCCTCCTACGGCAAGGCGGTGCTGTGCGAAAAGCCGTTTACGCTGACCGTGGAGGATGCAGAGCTTGCCGCGCATACGATCGAAAAAACGGGTATCCCGTACATGACCGCGCAGGTCGTCCGCTTTTGGACCGGCTACACCAAAATAAAAGAAATGCTGGACAACGGCGAATTCGGTGAGCTTTACCTGTCATACTTTTCCCGCTGCTCCGAGCGGCAGTACTGGGGAAACGACTGGCTGTTCGACCCGAAGCGCGGCGGCGGCGCCATGTTCGACATGATGGTGCATGACGTCGATTACATGAACTATCTGTTCGGTCCCGCCAAGCAGGTCTATACGCTGGCGGCGAAGGACGAGACCGACTGCTACGACAACGTTTTTGCGAGCATTACTTTTGAAAACGGTCACAAAGCCATAGCGGAGACCGCCTTCAATATGCACACCGGTTATCCCTTCACCATGTATGCAAAGATCATGGGCTCAAAGGCTGCGGCGGAGCTGACCTACCGCGCCGGTTACGACATCAATCAACGCGACGGCGCGCTTGCCGAGCTGAAAATTTTCCGCGAGGGGCAGCCTGTCGAGATCATTTCGCCGGAGCAGTACGACGCGTACCGCGCGGAAATTGCCTACTTCCTCGGTTGCCTTGACCGGGGTGAAAAGCCTGCCGTTGTCACCGTTGAGGACAGTATTGAGGTCATTCGTACGGTCAACGCCATTCGCCGATCTGCCGATACCGGCAGCATCGTTGAGCTTCGGCGATGAAAACCGTCTTTTTGACCGATATTGACGGCACATTGGTGCGTCGGGACGTTCCGCTGCCCGACACGGTCGTGGCTGCGGCGCACGAATACACGGCACGGGGAGGTCTGCTTGCGGTCTGCACCGGTCGCTCCGTCGCCGCCGCACGGGAAATCGCACGACGTCTCGGTGTGAATCTCCCCTGTATTCTCTACGGCGGCGCATCGCTCTATGATTTTCAAGCCGAGCGGCACGTTTACCTTCATCCGTTCCGTTGGGATGTTCTCGACGGTGTTGCCCGCGTTTTGGAGCGCCATCCGCAGATCAGCATGCAGGTTTTCACCGCGGAGGACATCTATGTGCTGCGGCGCAATGCAAGATTGGATGCACGCGGCGTAAAGGAAGAAAACACCGGAGCACTGCGGCATCTCTCGGAGATACGGGGCGATGTCATTAAATTGGTAATGTGCTGCGATGACCCGCAGGAGCTTTCGGATTGTCGGGCATACTTTCCGCCGAAGTATTGCGATTTTGTGTTTGCAAGTCGAAATTTTGCGGACGTGGTCGCCGCCGGCAGCAGCAAGGTCGATGCGATGCGTGCGCTCTCTGCCGCCATCGGCATTCCCTTGGAGCGCTTCTGCGCTGCCGGCGATGCTCTGAGCGATTTGCCGATGCTGCGTCTTGCCGGAACGTCGTTTGCTCCGGAGAATGCGGTCGAGGAGGTCCGATCCGCAGTCCGCTACATAGTGCCCGACGTAATCTGCGGCGGCATGGCGGAGGCGTTTGCCGTTGCTGCCGATAAAATCTGACAAATTATCCGAAAGGAGCAATCACCATGAAAAACATTCTCTGCTACGGCGATTCCAACACCTGGGGCTATGACTACACGACCTATGACCCGGCACTCGGCTCCGGACGGCGCATGGCTTTCGACGAACGCTGGCCCGGTCGGGTACAGCTCGCGCTGGGCAGTGAGTACCGCATTATTGAAGATGCGCTCAACGCCCGTACCAATTTGCAGGACGACCCGTATTTCCCGCACCGCCACGGGCTGCACAGCCTCGAGGTCGCCCTCGATGCCCAAGCGCCGCTGGATCTGGTCATTATTCAGATGGGCGTAAACGAACTGAAGCATATGTTCAATCTGACTGCCGGTATGATCGCATTCGGTGCGGAAAAGCTGGTCGCAGCGGCACAGCAATCGTATTACGGCTATCCTGTGCCGAAGGTTCTTTTCGTTGCGCCGGCGCCGGTGCGCAAGGACATTGCGGACATGATCTTCGGCTTTAGCTACGGTCCGCTGGCGTATGAAAAGAGCGTACAGCTGGGCGCCCTGTACCGGGAGATTGCGCAGCGGTACGGCTGCGGCTTCCTCGACTGTGCGGCGTTGGATTTCGAGATCAATTCGCTCGACGGACTGCACTATTCCAAGCAGGATCACGCAAAGCTGGCGGATGCCGTCGTTCTGAAAATCAAGGAGATGCTGGGCTGATTGCATACGCAATGCAAAAGAATACTCCGAGACCGATACCCGATCGAAATTTGTTCGCCTTCATCGGATATTAGCCTCGGAGTTTTTGCTCGGCGGCACAAGCTGCCGCAGAAGCCTCCGTGTGCCGAACGGCGCACGGAGGCTTCAGACTGTCAAAAAAGTCCGTAACCGTCAAAATCGGGTAACAATTTATGGGGT
>URWG01000015.1 GCA_900551495.1 uncultured Eubacteriales bacterium | reverse complement strand
CTGCCAGTGGCTCGGCAAGCGCATCTATCAGCTTCCCGCCGACAATGAAGAAGGCTGGGAGCGCCCCGCAAAGATCGAAGAGGTCAACGACATCGACGTCCTCAAGCCGTCCCGTCCCCTGCCCTCTGCCTTTGAGAGCTTCCTGCCCCTGCTGTTCCCCATTGTTCTGATCCTTCTGAACAATATCTTCTCCGCAGCGGGTATCGCCGAGACCGGCTTCGGCAAGGTCATCACCTTCCTCGGCACCCCGATCATTGCAGTCGGCATCGGACTTCTGCTTGCGATCTTTGTTCTCGGACGTAAGCTCGACCGCAAGACCGTCCTTGCAGAGATGGACTCCGGCATCAAGTCCGCAGGCATCATCATCCTCGTCACCGGCGGCGGTGGCGCACTGGGTCAGATCCTGAAGGACAGCGGCACCGGCAACTATGTCGCCGAGCTGCTCGCGGGCACGCCCATTCCCATCATCATTCTTCCGTTCATCATTGCAACGCTCGTGCGTTTCATTCAGGGCTCCGGCACCGTTGCCATGGTCACTGCGGCAGGTATCTGCGCCCCCATCCTGCAGGCTGCCGGCGCGAACATGATGCTCGGCGCATTCGCGGCTTGCATCGGTTCCCTGTTCTTCAGCTACTTCAACGACAGCTATTTCTGGGTCGTCAACAACCTGATGGGCTTTAAGGAGACCAAGGAGCAGATTCGCAACTGGTCCGTCACCTCAACGATAGCTTGGGCAGTCGGCTTCATCGAATTGCTGATCCTAAGTATTTTCCTGCATTGATCACTTTTCCGCACCGCTGCGGACTGTCCGCGTTGTCCGCAGCGGTGCATCCCTTCCAATATGCCCCGATCGCTATAAGGTAAGTCATCCCCCGTCCGACGGTCTTGTCGGACGGGGGACAGTTGCTTTCATGCGTAAAAATCCGATTCACGGCACTTTATTATTAAACCTTTTCAAGCAAGTCTGATCTGCTTCAGAGAAGCGTCTCGGAGAGGACGGCATCCGCTTGTTCGCAAGGCGTATCGCCCGCTTGACCCGATTGTTTCCGGTTGCGCATTTTGCGGATTTCCCGCAGAACGAAGCGTATCAGGAGGCATAGAAGCGACACGCCGATCACGATGCAGAGCACCGCGAGGAGGCAAAGCTGCCGCTGTGTCTGTTGGGCGGAGAACTCCCACGGGGGCGTGTTTACCGCTTCCTGCTGCAACCCAAAAAAGAAGCTGACCGCTGCGGTCCAAAGCGCTGCGATTCGAAAGCGGTCGGTGCAGTCGGTGATTACTGCCGTACCCAGCGCGGCTTGAACCGTTTGCTCCGCGAAGCCGGTATAGTATTCCGGCAAAATGAGCTCATAAAAGGTGACGGGCTGCACGGCGGTGATTTTTGTATAGATTCGAGCCGTGCCGCCGAAGGCCCGCGCATTGACAGACCCTTGCGGCTCCGCTATGACTGCCAAAACCCGACTGATTTCCTCTCCCACGGTAATATACTCGCCGATACACTGATTGGAGCCGAAAAGCTGCCACGCCGCCTCTTCGTTTAAGATTGCCACATCGTCTTCAGATTGAAAGGAAGCAGCCGCGCCGTTTGCCGCGTCAAAGGAATGTAACCGGAAAAAATCCGAGGAGACGCGATACACTTCCACCTGCGTTCTCCGCTTCGCAAAGGAGGCCTCGGAATCCTCCCAGCTTCCGTAAGCGCAGAGAATGTCGTCCTCAAGCTCGGCCTGCAAACGGCGCGACGTGTCGGCGGCTCCCTCTGCGGTGGAGGCGTTTGGAAGAAACGCCGCGATTTGCCGGAAGGGCGTTGTGCTTTCGCCTTGCCAGCGTTCGGCTTCCTTTTGCAGCGATTGATGACCGACCAGCGCCTGCATATACAGCAGCATTGCCGCCAAAATCACCAGCAAAGCTGCGGGAATGCACCACTTTCTCATTGTGCCTCACTCCCGAACCGCACCGCCATGCCCGAAGAAAGCGGCTTGCTGGACAAAACGACCACATACTCCCCGGCGTTCAGGCCATCGACGGCGGAATAGCGGTCGTCGCTGCGCACAACAGTGACATCTACCCGCTGAACGTAGCTCCGCGAACCGAGGGCAGTCGCTTTCGTCGTGACCGTAAAAACAAACACGCCGCGCGAGTCCTCGAAGAGTGCTTCATTCGGAACCACCGCGTCATGCAGTGATTTTTGCAGCGAAATCGCCACGCTCAATGCCTGTCCTGCGGCGGCATCCTCCCCCTCCACGGAAAACACCAGCGTTTTACTGTTTAGGGGGTCTGCCTCGTCCGGCAGGATTTGGGAAAGCTGCACGGAAATATCGCCGACGCGCTGATTCGTGACTGCCGCCTCGGTGCCGACCGTCAATAACAGCGCCTTTTCGATCGGGACGGAAAATTGCAGGCGATAGCTGCCGTTGCCGCCGTGCACGGTCGCTAATACGGCGCCCGTCTGAAATTCCGCCTCCGCCGACAGGCTGAAAACGACGCCGTCCTCCGACGCGCGAATTTCTTGTTTGCCGAGAAGAGCTTCTTTTTCGGCAATTTCCTTCTTTAGGTCGTTAATTTCTTCCTTTTGCCGATTTAACTGTAAGGATGTAATTTCGTTGCCGATCTCGGACGCCCGCTGCTGCTCGTAGAAGGATTCCAATGCGCTTCTTGCGGAGAGCACCTGATTTTTGCATTGTACTGATTCTGTACAGCCGACATACTCCGCTTCCAAAGCAAGGAGTTTACTGTTGATTTGATCGACCGATGCCTGTGCAGCGTCAACGGCGGGCTGATAGGCTCGCTGCCGCTCCTGCAAGGCGGTTTGCGCGGCATAGTGCGAATTTTGGCAGACATTTACTTCGGCACTTGCTTTTTCCAGCTCTGCAGATGCCGCCTCCCAAAGGCTACGGTTCGTTTCTTTGGGGTCCGCCTCAAAGAGACTGTGATAATAGCTTTCATTTGCCTGCGCATTTTGCTGCCAGCTTTGCGCATCGGATAACGCGACCTGTGCCTCGGTGAACGTCGCACGGTATGCTTCCACGGCATTGTCATAGGCGTTCTGCGCGGCGGTCAGGGCCTCGTTCGCCGTGGCAGCCTCTTTGTCGAGCGCGGCGCGTTTTTCGCCGTATTCCTCGCAGCGGCGCAGTGCCGTCTGTGCCGCCGACAGGGAATTCTGGAGCTGCTGGAGCTGTAACGCCTCTGCTGAACCGCGCTGGACGGAAGCGCTGAGAAGCGCCTGCTCATAGGCGGCCTCTAAGTTATCTAACTGGTCCGTCAAAATCTTTAGGGAGCCGTCGTCCTCGTACTCGACGGTCATAAGCCGCTGCCCAGCGGTGACTTTTTCGCCCTCAGCCACGTCAACCGAGATCAGCTTTCCGCTGAATTCGGCGAGGATGTTTTCCGGCGAGGCTGCCTGTGTTACGCCGTTTCCGGTCACGACCGGCACGATCGTTCCGGAGGTGACGCTTTTGACCGAAACCTCCGGCAGCGACCAGTTACGCAGCGTATTGGAGAAGAACGTGATCAATAGCAGCACGACAAAAAATGCGATCGCCGCAATTTTTACCCACTTTCTCTTTTGCATTATTTTACGCCTCCTGTTGTAAGTCCGTCCTCCAAATGCTGCTCGCCGCCCAAAAACAGCAGCAAACACGGAATCAAATAGACAACGGCAGATGCAAACGCGACGCCCGTGTCGGTCTGGTTGATTTGATAGATCGTTACGGAGAGGGGCCACAGGTCCGTACTTTCTAACAGGACGAGCGGCATCTCCACCATATTCCAGTAATCAAAGAAGATCAACATCCCAACGGAAACGAGCGCGGATTTACACTGGGGCAGATAAATTCGGGTGAAAATCACCCATTCCCCCGCGCCGTCCAGCCGCGCCGCCTCCGCATAGCAGCTCGGAATACGGCGCATACTCCGTTCCAGCAAAAATACGCCGAAGGAGGAAAAAATACCGGGGAGCAGAATCGCCCACATACTGTCATAAATTCCCAGCCATTTGCAGACTAGATAGTTCGGTACTAACGTGACTTGCAGGGGCAATAGGGCCAGAAGAATGTAGCCGAAGGTGATTACCCGACGGGAGCGGCTGAGCGATTGCGAGAGCCAAAATGCCGCCATTGCCGAAACTGCGGTTTGCAGGAGCGTGATCGGGACGGCATAGAACAGGGAATTCCAAAACTGCTTCAAATACTCCGGACTATTGAAAAGAAACGTGTTATATTGCTCCAAGCTGACCATATCCGGAATGAATTTCAAAACGACCTGCTCGTTGATGTAAGCGTCCGTGCTGCTGCCGATGGCTGCCGCATAGCTGCGATCGATCTCGTCTGCGGACATAAAGGAATTGGAGATCATCAGAACAATGGGGAGCGCAAACAGCAGAGCGAAGATCACAAGCGTGACCCACGAATAGTCCCTTCTGCGTCGCTTTCTTTTATTCATTTTCCAAATCCTTTCCCAAGCGTTGCTCTGCGCGCAGAAGCGCAGTGATAAAGAGCCCCGTCACCGCCGTCAAAAGAATTGCGGCGCTGCACAGCTTCGGGTAATCCAGCGAACGGAAGGTATTGTTCATGAAATGCTGCAGCAAATACAGCGTGTCAAAGGGGTACGCGCCGGTCAGCAGATAAACCTCGCGGAAAATTTTTACCGCCGCCATATAGCTCATGAGCGAAACAAAGAAGACGGACGGCGCAAGGAACCGTATTTTGATATAGAAAAAGCATCGGAACGGTCCCGCGCCGTCCAGCCGTGCCATGTCCAAATAGTTCCGCGGGATCGACGCAAGCGCCGCGGTGAGGAGGATGGTGTGGTAGCCAATGTTTTTCCACAGGCAAAGCGTGATCGTTACGATTTGGCTGAAGGAGGAGTGAAACCAGTCCACATTCAGGTTGAGCAGTGCGTTCAGCGTTCCGTTTTGGTGAAAGAGCACCTGCCACACCAGTACGACCGACGCGGTCGGGACAAAGAACGGGCTTAAAAACGCTGCCCGCAGCGAGCTTCTTGCGGAAATGGAGCGCTCAAGAATCAGTGCCAGCCCCAGCGGAAGCAGAACGCCGAGCGGCACGGTGATGAGCATTTGGAGCGCCGTATTCTTTGCGGCAAGGAGAAACGCGGAGTTTCGGAACAGCTTCAAGTAGTTCTGAAGTCCGACAAAGCTGCCGCCGACTGCCCTTGACTGAACGCTGTAATATAAAATCACGCCGAACGGCAGCACATAGAACAGCAGAACACCGGTCAGGCTCGGCAGCAGAAACGCGATCGAGCTGTGCCTGTGATGCAGCCCCCTCCGAAGTCGGTCCCTCATCATCCCTGCTCTGCGAGATAGATCGTTACTCGGCTTTGGATACGCTCCGCCGCCTGCTGTGCGGTGCAGTCACCGTTGAAAAATACCAATGCCTCCTCCATAACAATGATGCCGACCTCGTCCGTGGTATTCGATGTCATAAAATGGTCGCTCTGCTCTACTATATTTTGAAATGCGTTGCAGGCATCAACGAAGCCCTGCTGCGTCGCTGCGCTATAGCTGTCAGGGTTTTCGTTGAGCTTCTTTTCCGAAGCAGCAATGTAGTACTGCATGATCTCGTCAAACCAATCACGAAGGATCGGGAAGCCATCAACAGTGTCATAACCCATTCCCATATTGGAAGGTACACCCGTCTTGCCGTCGGTCGGTGCGAATTCCCAACTGTCCTTGGAGAACATGAAGCTCAAAAAGGCTGCGCAGCCCTCCGCATTTTCGGTGGTTTGGACGGCGGCAAGAAAGCGGGAGGGGGAAAGGCAATAGCCGAGCTTCTGCTGCGTCGGAAGCGGGATACAGGTCAGCGCCGAACGTCCCTTGAGTTCATTGGCAACACAAAGGTCTTGATACGTTGCCGGATTCGTAAGGAAGTAACCGATCCTCGTATTTTGCGATTCCGGATGATTTGCCGCGGCTTCTTCGTGCGTCATGACAAACCGATCGGCAAACGTGAGCACCGACAGAAACTCCTCCGAATCAAAGGAAGCCGTTCCCGTGGTATAATCCACCCAAGAGACACCGCTTTCATAAAGAATATTGCTTAAGGTTTGTGTCTTGGTCTCCTTCAGGAAGATGTCCGGCTCTGCTTCCGCTGCACGCTGTGCAAACGCGGCGAAATCGTCCGGCGCGGTCTGATTTGCAAAATCGGACGCGGGGCAGAACGTAACGACCGGAAATACATACTGCGGCAGGAAGCTGCATACGCCGTTGCAGCGCGACATTTCCACGATGTTCGGAAGCGCCTGCTGAAGAATGTCCGGTGTCAGCTCCTCCAACGACAGCAGCAGGTCCTTTTCCGCATAATTGCGTATCACGCCGTACGACTCCACGGCGATCAGGTCGATTTCGCCGTTGACCAGACCTAAATTCAATGCGCTCTGGTCCGCGTACTGCTTCACGCTGACAGAAAGCGCGGGATGGCTCCGGTTAAACTTTGTGATCGAAGCACTCAGCATCGCAGCCGTGACCTCCGAGCAGCCGATGGTAAGGACTTGACCCTGTGTTACGGTCGGATAAAACGGCGTCAGTGCCGATTGGGAAAGCGAGAGAAAGCCCCCGTCGCCATACGGGACCATCCGAATCTGAACGGAGAGGTCTACCCCAAGCTCCGAGGGGACACACAGCTTGTCGGAGGGGGTGTCGAGGTCGGCAAGGTAACCGTCCGTCAAAATGTAAGTTGCCGTTTCGGTCGTGCAGCTTCCTTGTATCAATGAGGGGAATTCGGTGCCGTCGGTGGCGGAAATGCTGACGGTATCCTGCGATATGGGGACAAGGCGGACCTGCACGCGCTGTGCCGTGTCCGTGCCGGAGGCCTCCCGCGAAACGAGCTGCACCTGAAGCTGTCCGTCCACAGAAATCAGACCCGCCGCGCTCCATGCGGTGCCGTCGAGCGGAAGGTTGACCGACTGACCGTCAATATAGAGCTGGTTATCCACGCAGAGGAAAAACGTACCGTTGCACACCGCAAAATCTACGCTGTTGTGATATGCCCTCGGCGCGATCCGCGTTTCCGCATACAGCGTGCCGTCGCAAAAAACAGCCAAAGAATGGTCCTCGTCATTGCGCTCGTTTATGCCGAGCACATAAGTGTGCCCGTCCTCTACGGCAAGCGCTTGCGGGAAGTCCACGGCAAGGGGTTCCCGCGCGGTTTCCTGCAGGTCTTTGTCTAAGCGGATGCAGACAGCCTGTTCGCCGTCGCACAGCAGAGTATACCCCGTGTCGGTTTTCGCAATATCCACAAACGTCAGGCTATCAAAATCAACGTTGTCGATCTCCGTGAGGGCTTCGGACGGCGCGGAAGCCTCCGTGGGAGCATTGGGACCGCAGCCTGTCAATAACAGGCACATTACAAGAGCTGCGATGGCGATGTTCTTTAATTTCATAAGGATCTCCTTTTCTTGTCGCAACGGATACAGATGGTAAACACTCTCACCGGCAGTACGCTATCTTACGCTCATCGGCATCCCCCTTCGGAGATGTCAAGAGCAATCGCTTTGGTGCAAATACATTCTTTCTTTGTATTTTTTGTAGTGTGTTTGCCGATCTCCGTTCGGACGCAGCCGCGATCGGCTTACGGCTGTCGCTTCGCGGTATTGCGGCGGTACGGTACCGGTTACCGACGCAATCGTCCGGTATAACAAACGCTGATCAGACGTTCGCTATCAAGAATGTATTCCACACGCAGGGGGGCTGTTTTCGACTATGCCGGAGAAGTAACGGTATTGGTGGTTCTTGATGTGCTGTCAAAGCCGTTTGCATCTTTGACCGTAAAATACACAATAGCGTAATATGATGTATTGGGTGCGCAATCGAAAGTATAAGTACCTGTAGCCGCGCTGCCCGAAGTTTTGATAAGTCCGTTGGATGCAGTGCCATAGACCGAACGGACATATGTACCATCCGCCTTATAAATGGCAATTTGGCTGACACCGATTCGCGTCAAATTTGTTTTTCCGGACCTAACAGAATAGGATACGGTAATTTGCCCCGCTCCGCTTCCTTTGGTCAATGAACAACTCGCGTGAGAGATATAAGCGCTGCTTTGGATTTCAACTGCTGATGCTGGAGTAAATAGTCCAAAAATCAGAGCGCCGATAATAAGCATGCTGACAAGAACTCGTGTTTTCATAATTATCCCTCCGGTATCGATTCAAGAATATACGTTACAACTTCCTTTGATGGGGCGCTGACAAAAATACAGTACTGAGCATCGCTCCATACAGCAGACCAGCTTCCCGCATTTGCGAACACATAGAACTCCCTGCCGTTGTGTACGAAGGATTCCGGGTCACCCGCATCTTTCGGGAAGAAGCCGCCCTCAAGTGCTGACGCATCATAATACTCAATGAAATCAAGAAGCACGCGCTCATCTGCTTCATTTCCATAGCTTGTAGCGACCGTCTGGAAAGCCGGAGTTTTGTCGTGTTGAAGCTCGTCCAACTGATACCCCTCGGGCAGCTCAGACGGCGCAAGCTGCGGCGGCATCCCGAAGTCGGAGAGCGCCTGCTGCAAGGTGTTTTGCGGCGTGAAGTCCGCACGGTTATATTCTGAAACCATTTTTGCTGTTCCCTCAAAGCTGAAAAAGTCATCCGTCCAGCGCCCCAACGCATCGAATACCTTCAGTCCCGCCGCCTGCGCCACGGTCAACAGCGCAAACAGGATGCCAATGCTTGCCGCAACAAGTCCGGCATACCGCAGCGGGCGGCGATTTTTTCTTGGTCGTTCGTCGATCGTTTCCGGAAGCTCGGAAGGATAGAGCCGTTCACCTACGCCCTCCGCCGTATTGTAGTAGGTCTGAAACTCCTCCCACGCCTGTTCCGCATCCGGCAGGTCGATTGGGTCACGTTCGTTCAGAAGCCGCAGCATTGCTTCTGTTGTTTCCTCGCTGAGCTTTTCATCGGAGAGCAGAATCCGCTCTAATTCTTCGTTTGACAGCAAAGAGAGCGATATTTGCTGATGATCTGTGCCGGGTCGTTTCATTTCCTAATGCCCCTTTCACTTTTATTATCTGTTTTGGCAGGCAATTTATGACAAAAAAATAAATTATTTTTTCTCATCACGAAATTCCGCCCGCAGCCGCTCCCGAATCCGCTGGATGCGCTTGCGGCAATTCCAAACGGTGAGTCCGTTGTCCTCGGCGATTTGTATGTACGAAGCGCCGGTCAGAAATTCCCGAAACAAGCGGTAATCCTCCGGCGACAGGACTTCCGATAGGGAAAGCAGCAGCAAATGTGCTTCACTGCCCGGCTGTATGCCCGATACGTTTGGCAGCCGCTGCAGCTCTTCCTCCGACAGCGCAGCCTCTCGCTGCGTTCGGCGACTGAGGTCCTTTTTGCAATCGCTTATCTTATTTTTCAAAACCGCGATCAGCCAACCGGTCGGGTTCTCATGCCGCATCAGCTTCCCGACCTGCGGGATGGCGTCATGCAATGTATCCTGTATCAGCTCCTGCACGATCTGCGGATCGCGGAATGAGAGAGACACCTGCCGGTAAAGGACTGAATAAGCTTCCTGCATCAGTTGCTTCAAAAATGCAGTCTCTTTTGCGTTCATTTTTCAACTACCACCTAAGAAATATCTATATTATTGTCGTGGGCGCACGGGTCGTATCGTGTATACGCTGCCACACAATCGCTTGCCATTCCTTGGTCCGCACAGTCAACATACATACACGATAAGTATAATTATATATTTTATCACTAAAGTGGTATTTTCGCAAGTGTTCGCTTTGGTAAGCAAGGAAAAACTCTGACAGAACATAGCGCCGGGCTTCAGACAGGCATTGAACCTGAAAGAACCAACCTTGGAATGGGGACATCATAGCATCGGATTGTATCGTGTTTGGCGCAGGGATGTATCAGAATTACATCACCGCAAGCCTTCGACCTCGGCATTGTCCGGAAAAACTCCGCTAACAAGCCATTCGACATTTGCGGCAGAGTCGGGTCGCCCCGTTTCTTTTCAAAACGATTGCCTCCGAGGGCAACAAAAATCGGCAGATAGTGCGTATGACTATCTGCCGTCCTTGTTCTGTATTCCGTTTATCGTCGATTGCAACTATTCTTCTCCGGTCAAGCCAAAAAACAGCAGCCTCTCGGCTGCCGGAAAGGTGGATTTGCGTTCCATACAGACGGATTCGTGCCCTCGAAAAGGATTCTTGTGAAATATTTTGCTGACGCAAAATGTGAATTAAGTGCTGTCGCGCTTGTGAAATTTTCCGCTCACGCGGAGAGTTAAATGAAATCCACCCACCGCCGTAAGCGTATTTCACACCGCGAAGCGGTATTTCACCCATCCGCAAAGGTGGATTTCACTAAAAAACGCACTTGCTAAAGCAAGTGCGTTTTTCTGGTGGGGGAAGGTGGATTCGAACCACCGAAAGCACTGCTAACAGATTTACAGTCTGCCCCCTTTGGCCACTCGGGAATTCCCCCATATGCAGTTCACTGTCTGAGTGCACTGTGGAGCCGGTAGACGGACTCGAACCCCCGACCTGCTGATTACAAATCAGCTGCTCTACCGGCTGAGCTATACCGGCATCTCAAACAGAGCATGATTATTATAGCGATGCCATCTCGTTTTGTCAACAAGTTTTTTTATTTTTTCCCAAAAAACATTTCCGCTTCCATTTTTGCGAAAAAGGGTGTAAACTGATAATAAGAACAAAAACGGAGGAATCCCATGCTTCCCAAAGAATTTATCGAGCGGCAGCGTCGGCTGCTCGGCGACGAGTTCGAAGATTTTTTGTCGGCTTATGACCGACCGCGCAGCACGGGACTGCGCCTGAACCCCCGCAAGCGCACCGAGCCGCTTCCGCAATTCTGCGGTGCGCCGATCCCGTGGGCGCAGAACGGCTATTATCTCCTCCCGAACGTGCGCCCGGGACTGCATCCTTATCATGACGCAGGTGTATATTATCTACAGGAGCCGAGCGCCATGGCGCCAGCCGCACTGCTCGAGGCGCAGCCGGGCGAACGGGTGCTTGACCTCTGTGCCGCGCCGGGCGGAAAAAGCACACAGCTTGCCGCGGCGATGCAGGGGCGCGGGCTGTTAGTCTGCAACGAGATTCAGCCGAAGCGCGCACGGATTCTGTCCTCCAACATAGAACGTCTCGGCGTTACGAACGCGCTCGTTCTCAATGAACACCCTGCGGCGCTGGCGGCAAGGTTTCCCGCATATTTCGACAGGATCATGGTCGATGCCCCCTGCTCCGGCGAGGGAATGTTCCGCAAGGAGGAAGCCGCGCTCGCCGATTGGAGCCTTGAAGCCGTAAAAATGTGCGCCGCGCGGCAATTCGAAATTCTCTGCTCCGCAGCGCAGATGCTCCGCTCGGGCGGGCGGCTGGTCTATTCCACCTGCACCTTCGCGCCGGAGGAAAACGAGGGCGTCGTCAGCCGCTTTCTTAAAACCCATCCCGATTTTTCCGTCGTAAAAGTCGATGCGCCGTGGTTTTCATCGGGGCGACCGGACTGGGTCGATACGCCCGCGGACGGGCTGGAGGCAACCTTCCGCCTTTGGCCGCACCGTCTGCACGGCGAGGGGCAGTTTGCCGCGGTGCTGGAGCGGGACGGCGGCAGTACGCGGGAAACGGTGCATGAGCGTCTTTCTCCCTTCCCCGCGGCAATTTCGGAGTTCTTCGACCGTTTTGCATTGCCGCTGAGCGGCGAGACCGTTTCCTTCGGAGATACGGTCCGGCTCGCGCCGAAGGAGCTGCCGGAGCTGAAGGGGCTGCACGTCCTGCGCGTCGGGCTGGAGCTTGGCGAAGTGCGCAAGGGGCGCTTTCTCCCCGCACATGCACTGGCATTGGCGCTGTCTGGATGTGCCAACTCCGTCTCCTATCCCCCAAACAGCCGCGAAATCGCCGCCTATCTGCGCGGTGAAACGCTCGCGGACCCACATACCGACTGGACATTGGTTTGCGTTGACGGCTATCCGCTCGGCTGGGCTAAGGGCAGCGGGGGCGTCCTGAAAAATCACTACCCGAAGGGGCTACGCCGTCTCACTTGATCTGCTTACTCGCTTTTTTCTCCCGATAAAGCTTTGTGAGCTGACTGATTACAATTCCCGCGGCGACTAACAGCGCCGCTCCGAACTGCCGAAGCTCAAATGCATTGCCGACAGCAAGGTCAAGCGTAATACCGCAAAAAAGCTGACCGCAGAGGCTGAGCAGCGTTACGCGTGATGCAGGGAGCTTCGGGACGATGACATTGTAGCACGCGACCGTCGCAACGCCGAGCAGACCGCCGCACCACATCCAAAGACGAAAATCACCGCCCGCTGCCGTTTCGGGGATCAGCAGCATCAGCAGCAGGCAAATCGGCATTCCCGCCAGATGATTGACCAGTGAGCCGGGCAGCGCGCCGATGCGCTCGGACAGATGCGCATTCACCGTTCGGCTCAGCACCACCGTGACACCCGCTCCCATGGACATCAGAACATACACCCACGCACCTGCCGCCGAGCTGTCCAGCAGCAGCGCAATTCCCGCCGCAGAGAGCAGCATCCCGATGATGCTCATGTCGCCCTTGCCGCGCCGCTGCATCCCAAGCCAGCCGAAGGCATCGATCAGGCAGGAAAACGCCAGCTCCGCAAACAGCTCGAGCGCAACGATACTTGTCAGGCTGATATGGGAAAAGGCGAGGTTGTTGAACACCGTCGTCGCGACGCCGATCATCCCGCCCGTACACATCCAGAGAGAGACTTTTGATTTCGCGCGGATCGGCTTATGCCGCAGGAGCAGCAGCAGTGCCGCACCGCAGGCGCCGACGATATGGATGTACAGCGCCGCATGGTACGAGCCGTACTGCCCCGAAAGCGCACCGTTGATCTGTATCATCACCGCAAGAATCACACCGGTCGCGAGCGCAAGCATATTGAACATTCTCTCGTCCTCCCAATTGAGCTTTCTGCGGGTAGTTTAACACGCAGGCGGCAGTAATGGGTAGGACATATGTCCCACTCTTTCTGTCAGGAGACGCATATGAAGGAACATTTCAATCTCACGCCGCAGGACGCCGCGCTCCTGCACCGATACGGACTGGACGCGGGGAGGCTGCGCGGCTGTTCGGTCCGTGAATACAGCTTCGGCGAGCGTATCGTCACGGTCGGTCTGCCGCTTGCGCATCTGTTTGTCGTAACGGCAGGAAAAGCAAAGGTCGGCATTACCGCTCCGAACGGCAGGAACCTCATCATGTGTTTTTACGTCTCCGACGGATTGATCGGCGAAGCCGAATTCTTTGCCGGCGCCGACACCGGAAATACGACCGTCGTCGCCCTCGGAGATTTTCACTGCATTGCCGTTCCCGTCGCGCAGAATTCGGACTGTCTGAACCGCAGCTTGGAGTTTGCACGCAGTGCCGCCGCAGAGCTGTCGAAAAAGCTTGCAAACTCCGATACCGTTGCCGCAGCCGCGCTGTACCCTGCGGAGGTACGTCTTTGCCGCTACATTCTCGGCGCGGCGGACGGCGGCGCCTTTCGCGACATTATGACGGACGTTGCCTGCTCCGTCGGCATCAGCTACCGTCACCTGTACCGCACGCTCGGGCATCTCTGCGCGGACGGTATTCTGAAAAAATCGCCCTCAGGCTATCACATCGAAAATTTTGAGGCACTTCGCAGCCGTGCACTCGCGGAAAATTGACAATTTTCTGTTCCCGATTTGTTATTTTCTATTTACAAGTCGTTGCCTGTATGATATAATATTAAAACACGCGTTCGAGCGTGGATAATATTGTCTTAATGAACGCTCCGATATTGCATATACTCCGATTATGAGAGGGTATTTTATGACACAATATATCATTCAGGGCGGGAAGCCGCTTTCCGGCGTCGTGACCATCAGCGGCGCAAAAAACGCTGCCGTCGCCATTCTTCCCGCAACGCTTTTGGTCAGCGGCGTATGCCGAATCGAAAACGTCCCCGACATTTCCGACGTCCGTCTCCTGCTGGAGATCCTTTCGGACATGGGCGCGGGGATTCGCCGTCTCAGCCCGAACACGCTGGAAATTGATTCCACGCATGTGCGCGACTCCGAGGCATCCGTCGCGCTGGTGCGCCGGATCCGCGCCTCGTACTATCTGATCGGTGCGCAGCTCGGGCGGTTTGGTCATGCCCGCGTCGCCCTTCCCGGCGGCTGCAACTTCGGCGCAAGACCGATCGACCAGCACATCAAGGGCTTTGAGGCGCTGGGTGCGGAGGTCGAGCTGCAAAACGGCTATGTCTGCGCGTCCGCACCGGAGAACGGTCTGACGGGCGGGCGGATCAATCTGGACGTTGTTTCGGTCGGTGCAACGATGAACATTATGATCGGGGCGGCGCTGGCAAACGGCACGACGATCATCGAAAACGCCGCGAAGGAGCCGCATATCGTCGATCTTGCCAACTTCCTGAACGCCATGGGCGCCCGTATCTCGGGTGCAGGCACGGACGTTATCAAGATTCGCGGCGTGAAGGCGTTGCGCGGCGGCTTCTACTCCATCATCCCCGATCAGATCGAGGCGGGCACCTATATGGCGGCTGCTGCGGCAGTCGGCGGCGACGTGCTGATACAGAACGTCATTCCGAAGCATATGGACACCATTTCGGCAAAGCTGCGCGAGATGGGCGTCCGCGTCACGGAATATGACGATGCCATCCACATTCAGCGGACGGGCAAGCTTCGCCGTGCGAACGTTAAGACGCTTCCCTATCCCGGCTTCCCGACGGATATGCAGCCGCAGATCGCCGTCTGTATGGCGCTGGCAAACGGCGTGAGCGTTATCACCGAGAGCATCTACGACACCCGCTTCCGCTACTGTGCGGAGCTGAACCGCATGGGCGCGAGCATCAAGGTCGAGACGAAAATTGCCGTCATCAACGGCGTCGAAGCCCTGCACGGCTGCACTGTCCATGCCTGCGACCTGCGGGCGGGCGCTGCCATGGTGATCGCGGGTCTTGCCGCCGACGGCACGACCGTCGTCGAGGAGATCGAGTATATCGAACGCGGCTACGAATGCCTCGTTGAAAAGCTCCGCGGGCTGGGCGCACAGATCAAGCGCGTCGATGTGCCGGACGGACGCAGCGTTTCCGACGCAGGCTGACAATAAAATCGCATCGGGCGGGTGGCAGAGCTATCCGCCCGCTTTCTTTGGGAGGGGTATCAATGGAACTCTTCGTTCGAATTCTGGAAATCATCGGCACGCTTGCCTTTGCCGTCTCGGGCGCACTGACGGCAATGAAGAAGCAGATGGACCTGCTCGGCGTGATGGTGCTCGGCGTGGTAACGGCGATCGGCGGCGGTATCCTTCGCGACCTGATCCTCGGCATCACTCCGCCGCTGGCATTCCGCGACCCGCTCTGCGCACTGATCGCAGTCGTCACGGCAGCCGTCGTCTTTATTCCGGGAATTCGCCACCGCCTGACGCACAATCAGCGCCGTTTTGACGCGGTTCTGCTGGTGATGGACTCCGTCGGACTGGGCGTATTTACGGCAATGGGCATTTGGAACGCGCTCTCCTTCTCCCCCGACCGCAGCACGTTTTTGCTGGTGTTTGTCGGCGTACTTACCGGCGTCGGCGGCGGTGTGCTGCGCGACGTCTTGGCGGGAAACACGCCGTACATCCTTGTCAAGCACATCTATGCCTGTGCCTCGCTGGTCGGCGCGGTGAGCTGCACGCTGCTGTGGCGCGTGCTGCCGGAATATGCCGCCATGTCGATCTCCATGGCACTGGTTGTCATCATTCGGCTTTTAGCGGCACATTACCGCTGGAACCTTCCCCGCGCCAAGGACGTGGAATAAACGACATAAAAGCCCCGCTCGGGAATACCGAGCGGGGCACTGTTATTTATTCGTCGAGCTTGATCGCGTCGGTACGGTAGACGAACCGCACCTCGCCGGTCATATCCTCAGTCAGACCCGTGAAGCTCTGATAATCCTTGGACACATCGACCGTCGCCTTCAGGCGGGTCAGCAGTCCGCCGATGTCGCCGTCAACCGCGTCCACCAGCTTCTCCACACCCTGCTTGTCGAATTCCTTCAAGCCGTCGGAAAGCTGGAGCGCACCGTCACGCAGCTCGGTCACGCCGCTGACCAGCGCGGGAGCGCCGTTTCTCAGGGTCAGAACGCCGTTATAAAGCGTATCCATACCGTCCTTCAGCGAAGCCGTGCCGTTCTTGAGGGTCGCAGCGCCCGCGTTGAGCGTATCGGCGCCCGACCTTGCAGAATCCACGCCGGCAGTGTAGCTTTGCAGTCCGTAGTAGAAGCCCGCATAGGTGTCAAGCTGCTCCTTGAGTGCGCTGACACTTGCCGCGCCGGAAGCCGCCTGCTCCAGCGCCGCAGTGATCTGTCCCTGCACCTCGGCGGAGTTCATCGCCAGCTCGATCTGCCGCTCGACCTCTGCGCTCACGTTCTGCTCGACGGTCGTTTTTATTTCGTCGGACGCCATTTTCGCAGCGACCTGCGCGTCCACGGCTGCCTTCATTTCCTCGCTTGCCATGGCTGCATCGACTGCCGCGTTGACCTGTGCCTGTACCTCCTCGGAGATCGCACCGCTTGCAACGCCCGCGTTATAATCCTCCGCCGTCATGCCCATAGCTGCCAGCACCTGCGGCAGAGCGACCTGCGTTCTGCAATAGTTCTCCACGCCCGCGCGGACCTGCTTTTCGACCTCGGCAGTGACTGCCGCGCGGATCACGTCGGTCTGCGCATTGACCTTTTCGGTGACCTGTGCTTTGGCGGTCTGCTGAATCTGCTGTGCAATGCTGTCGGGGTCAAGCGAGTCGATCACGCCGTTGAGCACGTCGGCATAGTTGCCGATGGTCAGAGTCGGAACGTCCAGCCCTGCCTTCGCCAGCTCGGTATTCGCCGTTTGCAGCAATGTGTTGAATACCTGCGCCGCACCGCCGTTCAGAGCCGCGCTGTTGGCAGAGAGTGTGCCGAGTCCGTCCGCAAGCTCCTTCGAGCCGCTGACAAGGGCAGCAGCGCCGCCGTCAACCTGTGCCGCACCGTTTTTCAGTGCCTCGGCACCGGAAGCCATCTGATTGATACCGTCCACGAGCTGACCGGACTTTTCCAGCAGCGTGCAAAGCCCGTCATAAAGCTGCGACGAGCCGCTCATGAGCTTTCCCATCGCGTCGGTCAGATCGCCGAGCGAATCGGTCAAGCCGTCAAGGGAGTTAAACTGCTCCGCGTCAAGCTGATTAAACACGGAATTTGTCGCAAGGGTCACGGTGTTGCCGAGCTTGAAGTCCTTCACGTCGGCAGTGATCTCCACCGACTGCGGCAGCTCCAGCTTATCCGTGTCGATCTTCAGATTCTCCTGCAAGCCGGGCAGTGCCAAACCGACGACCACGGTACGAGTTCCGTCGTTAATCACCTTACCGTTTGTCACCGTGGCGTTGCTGAACCGCTCGCCGTCGAGCAGCAGCCCCGTCAGCATGACAAAGGGCACATAAATTTTTTCCTGCTTGCCGTCGATCTCAACGGTCTCATACTGATAATTCTGATAGGTATAGCGGATGGTAACGGTACCGCTCTTGCCTGCCAGCTCCTCGGCGGAAATGCTCTTCCCGTCCAGCTCGTAGGAGACGCTGATCCCGACCGGCAGCTCCTTATCAATGCTGCCTTGGCAGTAGATGTCGTTGCCCTGCGCATCCCAAACGCGCAGATTGTCACTGTTCATGGTATAAGTCTCGTCGCCTCTGACGTTTTCCACATCCGTCAGCGCAGCGGTATCGGTGACCGTGCTGCTTCCCTGCGGATTTTTGATCCAGTCGCTGACGATAATCTTTTGCACGCCGCCCTCCGCGTCGGCAAGGACGTAGACCGTCTCATCCTTTGAGACGCCCGCCGTCTGCACGGTGTCCGTGCTTTTGGCAGCGGTGCTCCTCTCGCGGTCGATCAGCGTGTATGCCGCCGCATTGCCGATCAGCAGCGTCAGGCACAGCCCGAGCGCAGTCAGCTTGGAAAGATTTCTTTTCATGATAACGCCTCCGAATTCTTCTTTGTTCCGATTTTTCTCATACCCATCGTGGTTTTGCACACAAGCTTATCGCACAGCATCAAAAGCGCCGGCAGGATGAAGATAACGCAGAGCATACTGACCACGGCGCCGCGCGCCATCAGCATACACATAGAGCTGATAATATCAATGTCCGAATAGACCGCAACGCCGAAGGTCGCGGCGAACAGTCCCATGCCGGATACGATGATCGACGGGATCGACGCGGCAAGCGCCGTCGTGACCGCCGCCCGTTTTCCCGCGCCGCCGATACGCTCGGACTTATAGCGCGTGGTCATCAGAATTGCGTAGTCCACCGTTGCGCCGAGCTGGATCGTGCTGATACAGATCGGGGCAATAAACGGCAGCGACTGCCCGAGGTAATGCGGCAAGCCGAGGTTAATAAAAATTGCAAGCTCGATGACCGCAATGAGGATGAATGGGAGCGAAATGCTCTTTTCCACAAGCAGGATGATGAGGAAAATCGCCAAAATCGACACCGTATTGACCACGCGGAAGTCGCGGTCGGTCGTCTCGATCATGTCCTTCATGCAAGGCGCTTCGCCGATGAGCATTCCGCTTTCGTCATACTTTTTCAGGATCGTATTCAGCGAATCGATCTGTTCATTCACTGCGTCACCGGCGACCTTGTACTCCGAATTGATGAGCAGCAGCTCCCAGCGGTCGCTCTTGAGAATGCTGCGAATGCTGTCCGGCAAAATTTCCTCCGGCACGGACGCACCGAGCACGGATTCCAAACCGAGAACGTATTTCACGCCGTCTACCTGCTCCATCTCGTCGATCATGTCACGCACGGCTTTGGTCGGCAGACCGGCATTGACAAGCAGCATATGGGTCGAGGCAATGTCAAACTCGTCGGAAAGCTTGGAGTTTGCGATCACATATTCCATATCCTCCGGCAGGCACTGACCCATATCGTAGTAAACCTCGTCGTTTGTCTTGTCGTAGCCGTAGTACGCAGGCACAACCAGCAGCGCGAAGATGATAAGAAACACGGGGAATATCTTCGTCACCTTGCCCGCAAACCGCTTCATATTCGGCAGCAGCGAGCGGTGGCGTGTTTTTTGCAGCGGCTTGTCGAACACAAGGATCAGCGACGGCAGCACCGTCACGCAGCCGATCACGCCGAACACAACGCCCTTTGCCATGACGATACCGAGGTCACGCCCGAGCGTAAAGGTCATAAAGCACAGCGCGGCAAAGCCCGCGACCGTCGTCAGGGAGCTGCCGACCACGCTGGTCAGCGTTTCGCTGATTGCCTCCGCCATTGCCGCACGGTGGTCGTCGCAGCGGCTGCAATGGTCGTTGTAGCTGTGCCAGAGGAAGATGGAATAGTCCATCGTGACGGCAAGCTGCAACACAGCGGAAAGCGCCTTGGTGATGTAGGAAATCTCGCTGAAGAAGTAGTTCGTGCCGAGGTTCAGCAGAATCATCATGCCGATGGACGCAAGGAACACGAACGGGATCAGCCAGCCGTCGAGGAACACCAGCATTGCAAGGCACGCAAACAGCACCGCAAGCCCGACATAGATCGGCTCCTCCTTCTCGCACAGGTCCTTCAGGTCGGTGACCAGCGCCGACATACCCGACACGAAGCACTGCTTGCCTGCGATCGAACGGATTTCGCGGATGGCATCCATCGTCACGTCCGCGCTCGTCGCGCTGTCGAAGAATACGGCGACCATCGTCGAATGGTCTGTATTGAACTCGTTACAGAGCTTTTCCGGCAGCAGCTCCATCGGAATGGAGAGGTCCGCCAGCGACGCATAGCTCACGACGCTTTCGACGTGCTCGACCTGCTCTATCTTGTCGCACAGCTTTGCGACGTCCTTCTGCGGCATATCCTCCACGACGATCAGCGAGAAGGCGCCCTTGCCGAAGTCCTTCAGCAGCTCCTCCTGCCCGATCACCGTGTCCATATCGTCCGGCAGATAGTCGAGCATATCATAGTTGATTCGGGTTCCCACCATACCGAGCACGGACGGGATCATCAGCACCAGCGTGACGATCAGAATCGGGACCCGAAGCTTTACAACAGCCTTTGAAAAGCGCATATACGCTCCTCCTTCCTTATTTGCTCTCATACTGATTCTTGATTAAAATATTTCATCAAGAATCCCATGTGCTACGCACACTC
>URWG01000014.1 GCA_900551495.1 uncultured Eubacteriales bacterium | reverse complement strand
CGGCAAAACCACGCTGGTGAATCTCATCTCCCGCGCCTACGACGCAAGCGAGGGCAGCGTTCTGCTCTCCGGCGTACCGATCGGGCAATACGGCAAGGATGCGCTCTGCCGCCGTATCGGGGTCGTACCCCAGCGCGCCGTCCTGTTCCGCGGCACCATTCGCGAGAACCTCAAATGGGGCGACGAGGCTGCCACGGACGAGGCACTTTGGCACGCGCTCGCGTCGGCACAGGCGAAGGGTGTCGTCGAGAGCAAGGCGGGCAGTCTTGACTTTACCGTCGAGCAGGGCGGACGAAATCTCTCCGGCGGTCAGCGCCAGCGTCTGACCATTGCCCGCGCACTGGTCAGGCAGCCGGGTATTCTGATTCTTGACGACAGCTCGAGTGCGCTGGACTACGCGACCGACGCCGCCCTGCGTTCCGCACTCCGCTCGCTGAACGGGACGACAACGACCTTCCTCGTCTCCCAGCGCATTGCCTGCGTCCGCCAAGCCGACCGAATTCTCGTCCTCGATAACGGAACGCTGGCAGGAAGCGGAACACACGACGAGCTGATGGCATCCTGCGAGGTCTACCGCGAAATCTATTACTCGCAGTTCCCCGAGGAGCGTCCGTCCGCGAAGGTCGGAAAGGAGGGCATACAATGAAGGCTTCCAAGCATAATCGGCGCGGTCTGAACGATACCGTGCTCCGCCGTCTCCTGCCCTATATCGGGCGGCATCGGCTTCTGCTCGTGCTGAGTCTGGTGCTCTCCGCCGCCGCCGTCATTTTGCAGCTCTACGTTCCCGTTCTGTTCGGCAGCGCGATCGACCGCATTGTCGGCACGGGACGCGTCGACTTTGCCGAGATGGGGCAGTATCTGCTCAAAATTCTCCTTTTTGCCACCGCCTCCGGTGTTTTCACATGGCTCATGAGCCTGATGAACAACCGCATGACCTACCGCATCGTGCAGGAGCTGCGCTCGGAGGCGACGGAGCATCTGCAAGCCCTCCCCCTCTCCTACCTTGACGCGCACAGCACGGGCGACATCGTAAGCCGCATCATTTCCGACATTGACGTGCTCTCCGACGGACTGCTGCTGGGCTTTTCTCAGCTCTTTTCCGGCGTAGTGACGATCGTCGTCACCTTGATCTTCATGTTCACGACCAATGTGACGATCTCGCTGCTTGTCGTCCTGCTGACGCCGCTGAGCTTCCTCGTTGCCCGCTTCGTCTCCTCACGCTCGTATCGGATGTTCCGCAAGCAGAGCGAGCTGCGCGGTCAGCAGACGGCACTCATCGACGAACTGATCGGCAATCAAAAGGTCGTAAAGGTCTTTGGCTACGAAAAGCGCGCCGAGGAGCGCTTTGAGAAGATCAACGACGAGCTGGTCCAATGCAGCAAGCAGGCGGTTTTCTTCAGCAGCCTGACCAATCCCTCCACGCGCTTTGTCAACAGCGTCGTCTATGCGGGCGTGGCGCTGGCGGGCGTGCTGATGATTCCCGCGTCGCTGACGGTCGGCGGGCTTTCCGTCCTGCTGTCCTACGCCAACCAGTATATGAAGCCCTTTAACGACATCAGCTCCGTCGTGACCGAGCTGCAAAATGCGCTGGCGTGTGCCTCCCGCATTTTCAGCCTGCTCGATCAGCCGCGTGAGACTCCCGACGCAGACGGAACGCTCGAAAACGTACAGGGCAATGTCGAGCTGCGCGACGTCTCCTTCCGCTACGAAAAGGACCGTCCGCTCATTGAGCACCTTGACCTCACCGCGCAGTCGGGTATGCGCATTGCCATTGTCGGACCGACGGGCTGCGGCAAAACGACACTGATTAACCTTCTCATGCGCTTTTACGACATCGACAGCGGCTCGATCCGCATCGACGGCAAGCCGATTGATCGTCTCGGCCGTCACGCACTGCGCAGCAGCTTCGGCATGGTCCTGCAGGACACTTGGGTAAAAAATGACACCGTGCGCGAAAATATCCGCTTCGGCAAGCCCGACGCGACGGACGATGAAATCATCCACGCCGCAAAGCTCGCACACTGCCGGAGCTTTATCCGCCGCCTCCCGAACGGACTGGACACCGTTCTGACCGAGGACAGTCTCAGTCAGGGACAGAAGCAGCTTCTGTGCATTGCCCGCGTCATGCTGTGTCTGCCGCCGATGCTGATTCTCGACGAGGCGACCTCCAGCATTGATACGCGCACGGAGCTGCAAATCCAGTCGGCTTTCGACACGCTCATGCAGGGCAGGACGAGCTTTATCGTCGCCCATCGACTCTCGACCGTCCGCGACGCCTCCTGCATTCTCGTCATGCGCGACGGCAAGATCATTGAGCAGGGCACGCATAAGGAGCTGCTGGAAAAGGGCGGCTTCTACAGTGAGCTTTATAACAGCCAGTTCCGCCGCGCGGAATAAGGCAAATCCCGACAAAACCCCGCTGCGGTGACAAGCGTCACTGCGGCGGGGTTTTCTGTTTGATTCTCGTTCACTGCGCTTCGCGTTTCTGCCCAATCAGGGACGAAACCGTAGCGGGGACATCGACGGTATGCTGACGGAGGTCCTCCGAAAGAAGCCGCTTCAGCCCCTCGGCGTCGCTGCTTTCCAAATACTGTATCATGCTGCGGTGCGTATTGATCATATCGTTCGCGGCGACCTGATTGGTTATGTAGCGCTTGCCGTAAACGAGCTTATGGAACGACAGACTGTTCCAAAGAGAGCGGATAACACCGTACATCCGATCCATATCCGAATACTGGTAGATCGTAAAGTGAAAATCGCGGTTCAACGAATGTAAGCGGGCGGGATCGGGATGGTCGCAGGAAATCTCAAGCTCCAACTGCTGCTGGATAGACCTCAGCTCCTCCAATCCCTCGTCGTCAATGCTCCGACAGGCATAGTAGGCTGCCTCCGGCTCTAAAATTTGGCGCATGACATACAGCTCGTGCACGGATTTGTCATCCAGCTCAATGAGGCGGTAGCCGACATAGGGAATTGCCTCGGCAAGCCCGAGCTGCTCCAGCATTGTAAACGCCTCGCGAACCGGCATCCTGCTCACGCCGAGCTGTTGCGCAATTTTTTCGGCATTGAGCCGCTCCCCCATTGCCAGTGTGCCGTCCATGATCCAATCCATCAGTCGTTCCAGCACCAGCTCATTCAGCTTTTGGCGCTGAAATCGCAAATTCTCCGCCTGAGGCATAGCGTTCCCTCCGTATTTCCGTCGTTTTATACCCTGTAATAACATTCTATCACTATTTTTTGGCAAAAGCAACATTTTTTTGTTCCATAACGCTTCGGATGATCCGATTAAAGTTTGCCGCATCCCACGCGCTTCTTCCGATGAACAAGCCGTCAATGTCGGGCTGAAGACTCAGCGACACCGCATTCTCCGCATTGACGCTGCCGCCGTAGAGCAGCGGGATCTCCGCCGCCGTCTCCGCACCGAACAGCTCCGCCAGCGTCTGACGGATGCCATGATGCTTCTCCGCGGCGTACTCCTTGCTCGCGGGAACGCCGGCGACACCGATCGCCCAAACAGGCTCATAAGCGACCCACAGCCGCTTCGTCTGCTCGGGGGTAACGCCGTGCAGTCCGATCTTGAGCTGTGTGCGCAGCACCTCGTCGGAAATGCCGTAGCCCTTCTGCTCGCCCGTTTCGCCGATGCAGAGCAGCGCCGTAAAGCCGTGGTTCAGCGCGCACAGCACCTTGCGGTTTTCCTCCTCGTCTGTCTCGTGCAGAACGTGGCGGCGCTCGCTGTGTCCGATCTCCGCAAGGCGGATGCCGATCTCGTCAAGCATCAGCGGGGAAATTTCGCCCGTAAACTGTCCGCGCTCCTCCCAGCCCATGTTCTGCGCACCGAGGCGGATGCTCTCGACGGGGACGCATTTGCGGGCGCTCTCCAGCGTCGTAAAGGACGGAATGACAAACAGCTCCAGCTCCTCACGGGAAATATCGGCGGTCAGAGCGTGCAGCTCCCGTAAAAACGCGGTCGTCTCGGTAAGGGTCTTGAACATTTTTGTATTCGTACCCATGTAGAGCTTTTTCATCTCGACGCTCCTCACTTCATGTTTTCCCGCTCGATGGCAATAATATTCTCAACCTTCGGCGTGGAGGGACCGTCCTGAAAATGCAGCTCCAGCCACCGATTCAGGATGGTTTTGGCAAGCTCGGGGCCGATCACGCGCTCGCCGAAGCAGATCACATTGCAGTTGTTGCTCAGGACGCTGCGCTCAGCGGAGAAGATGTCGTGCCCGACGGCTGCACGGATTCCCTTGAACTTATTGGCGGTGATCGCCATGCCGATGCCGGTGCCGCAAACCAAAATGCCGCGCTTTTCATAGCCGGAGTTGATGATGCGTTTGCACAGCCGCTCGGCGATCGCGGGATACATCGTCGGATCGTCCTTGCTGTCGCAGCCGACATTTTCGACCTGATAGCCCTTGCTCTCGAGCAGGGCGATGAGTGTATTTTTCAGACTGACCGCCGCGTTGTCGCAGCCGATAACAATAGTTTCCATGTTGATTCTCCTATTCTGTAAATTCGGTTCAGCCCCAAAGCTGCAAGCATTTTTGCAGCGCGGGGCAGCTCTCCGCCGCCGTTTCCAACGAAATTCCGGCGGCTGTCGCGCGAACTGCGGTCATTGCCGCAATCGCGCCCTGCGTAACGCCCATCGGGTGACCCTGAACGGCGCCGCCGATGCCGAGGATCAGCTCGCTGCCGAGCAGCTTTTGCAGCCACACCTGATTGATCGGCGTAATGCCGCCGCCGACTGTAGTGACCGTCGGGGCAAGGTCGGGGATCGGCAGCCGCTGCATCTGCACCGTTCGGCAAAGGTCCGCCACCGCCGCCGTATCCTTCGGGTCGGGGCACATGGTCATCACGCCGTGCGCTCCCGCCATACGCGCCAAAAGCCCGAGGTATACGCCGTTGGCAATGCCGCCCTCCATCACGCTCAGACCCGCATAATGCGCCAAAAGGAAGATGCGGTCGCCGAACTCCTCGTTCAGCTCCGCCAGCGCATCCAGCCCGCCGAACACGAAGTTGACAAGGCAGGCTTTTGCGCCCTCGTCAATGACCGCCCGAACGTGCTCGCGCATCTGCTTCGGGCTGCCGGAAATATTCGGAACATAGAGCGTCCGCTTGCCCGTCTCGGCATAAACCTTGTCGGAGACACGCACATACAGGCGCGTCCGCTCTGCCACGTCATTGTAATTCGGTGAGCCGAGCAGCTCGTCGTCCTTCACAAGATCGACGCCGCCGAGCGCGACCTCGCGGAACATCTCCGCCCCCTTCTCGGGCGTATAACCCGCGCAGGGCTTTATCATATTGAGCACCAGCGGGCGGTCCTTCGCGTCGGTCAGCTCCCGCAGGACGGAAAGCCCCTGCTTCGGAGAAGAGAAGCGGACGTTCGGCGTCAGCTCCAAGTCGATCAGCCGCGTGCGCAGCGAGGTCGAAACATCGTTGCCGACCAGCGCGGTCATAAGCTGGGTCAGGCTGCCGCCGAAGTTTGCCGACGGAAACGCGACGCGCAGCAGGCAGCTTACGCCGCCGTCCGCCGTCTCGCCCGTTTCGTAGACCCCGAGCACCTGCCCCTGATAACGGTCGATCATTTCTTGGGAAATACCGGGCACGGGGACCCATGTGCCGATGGTCTGCCCTACGGCAAAGCGTCCCGCACGTTCGAGCATCGTGCCGCGGTCGGGCATTTTAGCCTGATAGGTCGCAATGACGCAAGGCTCGCTCAGCGCCTCCCGCCGCCCGAAGGGTTTTGCGGTATAATCCATAACGCTTCCCTCCCTATTCGCCGCTCGGCCGAAGCACGAAGCCGCGTTCCCGCAGCACCTGCGCCATCAGTCGGGCAATTCGTCTGCCCCAATCGCGGTCGTTCAGATTGCCCTGCAAGGGCACGATATGCACACGGTCGCCGACGCCCGCGCGGATCGTCCGCAGCAGCGCCTCGTCCGTCTCGGGGCAATAAAGATTCTCTCCCTTGCGCGTGTTCTTCCGCATTCCCTCGGTGGGGAGCACGAGGGTAACGGGGCGCTTTGCATGGTTGAGCCGTGCGGCAAATATCTTTCCGACCTCCCGCGCCTCGTCGGGCAGAATTTTGATGTGAGCGAGCTGCTCGTTGTGCATATTGTAGACCCGCTCGTCCATCCGCGGTGGGAAATGCTCGCGGTCGAAGTCCACAAAGTCCAGCCCGCCGACGGAAACCACCATCGGCACATCCGCCTCCAGCGTCGCGATCAATCGATTTTTCGCACCGCAGGAGAAGCCGCCGCCGAAATACTCCGACGTGATCTCATGCGTGGTCATGTCCAGAATCCCGTCCAGCGTTCCGTCAAGCGCGAGCTGCTCCATGATCTGTCCGCCGACACCGGTGGTGTGAAAGCCGATCGCCTCAATTCCCAGTCGCTCCAGCTCGTCAATGGCAGCGCAGCAGCCGTCGTTGGTAATTCCCATCAGGGTGACGCCGACAACGGGACGGTTCGGCTTTTGCAGCGGGGTGCCGGCGTGCTTTGCCATGCCTGCAGCGCAGGCACAGGCGTTGGAAAGGATGGCACGGGTCATCATGTTCAGCCCCGTAAAATCGGAAATTGAGGGCAGCACGACAATATCCCGCAGCCCGACGACCGTCGAAAAGGGCTTCTGTCCGCAGGCGACCGTGGAGGCAATGACCTTCGGGAAGCCGATCGGCAGAAGCTGCATTGCGGACATGGCGACGGTCGTGTTCTGCACGCCGCCCGCCGCCATCACGCCGTCAATTCTCCCCTCCCGGTAGAGGCTGAGGATTTTCGCACGCATTGCCTCGGTCATCAGCGCCATCAGCTCGCCCTTTGTCTTTTCGCGGAGCGTTTCCCATTTCAGCCCGACGGCGGCAAAGACCTCCTCGCGGGAAATGTCCGCACCGCAGGGCTGCCCCAAGCCGATGGACATATCCACGATGAGCGGTTCCACGCCGTTATCGCGCAGGCAGCGCGCCATAAACGCCGCCTCCTGCTGCTTGGTATCGCAGCTTGAAATAATTGCAATTCGTTTCATTGAATACTCCGTCAGCCGTTGCCCCGACCGACGCGGGACAACGGCTGGTTTTGTTCTTTATTTTGCGACGCCGATCACGGGTGTCTTCTTTACGCGGTCAAGCATGGTCTTGTCGTGGCAGAGCAGCAGGTGCTCGGGAGACTTCGCACGCGCCTTCTGATACTCAATGCTCTTCCAGGATTCCACGATGTTGTAGAAGCGTCCCGGAGGCGTGATGTCGTAGTGCAGCTCGGGGATCTCGTTGAGGTTGCCGAGCACGAAGATGGAGTCGCCCGCGCAGATGTAGCTGTCGCCGTCGGCGCAATCGACCTCGACGGAGATGTGTCCGGGAGAGTGACCGAAGGACTCAAAGACGCGGACGCCGGGCATGATCTCGGTTTCGCCCTCGACCTCGTTGAATACGATGTCGGTGATCGGCGACTTCACGCCGAGAATGGGCGCTTCGTAGGACTTGTAGTACAGGGGGATGGGGTTGCGGGCAAATTCGACCTCGCGCTTGTGGGCGTAGAACTGTGCGTTGGTGAACTTCTCGGCATAGAACATATGGTCCCAGTGCAGATGGGTGTAAACAACGATGTCAATGTCGCTGCACTTATAGCCGTGCGCCGCGAGGAGGCTCTCAATGTCCTGATCGGGGTCCTGCCAGGAGCCGGGGTGATGGTAGGCATTGGCGCGCTCCGTCCAAGCCATGCCGGTATCGACGAGCAGGAGCTTGTCGCCGCCCTCTACGAGGTACACGAATACGGGCAGGGGCACCTTCTCATTCGGCACGCCCTTCAGATAGGGAGCGCAGGAATGATGATAATGGTACTGGAAGGGGTTGGTCGGCACAAAGCCGGTGTTCAAGGGGCGAATGGTCAGATTGGACATAGTAAATACCTCTTTCTTAGAAATATAGTAATAACAGATTCACTCGGCTTCCCCTCCCTCGGGGGAACGGCACAGGGGAATGCCGTTCCCCACCTGAGGTAAAAAAGAGGGGAAAACCAAAAAGAAGAAGCGTGGAAAGCGCGGCTCAATAGAAGCCGTAGCAGTCTCCGTCGAGTACCGGCTCGTCCGCGGTGGGATTGATCGCGGCAACCTCGGCGCGGCGGAGGGTACATTCATGACGTTCACCGATCACATTATAGAATTCGGCGGCGTAGCCGGGGTAATCACTGTCCAGCAGCTCGATCAGCTCGCGGAAGGTCGCGCAGCTTACCTCACGGTCCTCCAGCGGCTTTTGCGCCAGCTCGCAGAAGCGAGCCATATAACGAAGCTGAATTTTTGCCATGGTCAACCCCTCCTTACAGTCCGAGCTGATCGGCGACGTAGCCGAGCTTGAAGCGCTCCAGCGTTTCGCGCTTGGGGATACCGTTGCGGTCCCAGCCGCTGACATCGTAGAAATCGTCGATCATCTGCTCCAGCTCCTCGGGCACGACAAGGTTATAGCCGTTGCCGCTGGTAGGGTCGTTTTCCTTCGTCCAACGATCGGGCAGAACGTCATCCTTGCGGCTCGCGCCGTTACGGACATTGAAGGAGTGCTCAAGCTGGCAGATTCGTTCGCCGATCTCATAAAGCCGCTCGGCGGTGAATTTCTCACCGGTAACGGCAGAGATCAGGTCGGCGTACGGGCGCTGATCGGAGTAAAGTCTGCCGCGCGGGGAATAGGCGCAGGTCTCCATGCTGTTGATAACTGCGCGGGTATTCAGACACCAGCGGACAAATTTTCCCTTGTCATCGACCGTGTGCTTGTTCTTTGCCTTGGCAATGTCGTAGGGTAGCTTCACGTCCGCAGGCACCGCTTCGGGCAGCGGCGGATACGGCGGATAAATGCGCGTATGGTTCAAGCCGACGTCGCTGATGGCATAGTGCAGCGCCATGTTGTAGTAGACGCGGGGATTGACGGTGGAGTACTCAACGCCCTTGGACTGGAGTGCAAAGCCCTTGCACGCGCCGTTTGCAACGATGTCCGAGGCGCGGTCCAAGCCGTCGGCGAGGAGGTTTCCGATCCGGTTGCGGCGATAGGCGATGTTTTTCAGCATCTCCTGCACCGCCTCATTGTCGCCGAAGCGCAGCTCCAAGCCGTCGGTGTCCTTTGTGGTGAGATAGCCCTTTTCAAACGCCTCGAACGCCCACGCGATTGCGAAGCCGACGAAGGTGTCAAGACCGAGGTCGCAGCACATATTCGTGTTTTCAAGCTGGTCGCTGAGCTTCATGATGCGCAGGTTCGAGCCCATCGCATTGAGAGAGCCTGCGTGCGCCTGTGTGCCGATGCCCTTGAGCTTTCCCTCGGTCGGGACGACCCAGTTGATGCAGCAGCCCTGCATACAGCCGTAGCAGGATTTCGGTTTCTTGGTAATGCGGAGCATTTTCTCCGCCGTGAAGGAGCCTTCGCCGCCGACGGTGCCGTACTTGCCGTTCTCGATGGCAAGGCCGCCGTACTCGTTGACCAGTCCGTTGACCGAGACGTCGCCGTAAAGCCCGTAGGGCAGACGGTAGACATCGGTGCAGCGGCGGGGATCCAGCTCGTAGACGATGCGCTGATACGCCTTGAGATAGGCATCGGGGTCGGCGACCTTCACCGAGCCGTTGCCGCGGATCACGATCGCCTTGAGGCGCTTGCCGCCCATGACCATGCCCGCACCGGTACGGCCGCCCGTGTGCAGGAGGTTGCCGACGATGACTGCCTGACCGACGCAGTTTTCACCTGCCGGTCCGATATAGCGGAACTGATAGGTATCGTCAAATTCCTCACGCAGAAGGCGCTCGGTCTCGCGGGTAGTCTTGCCCCAAAGGTGCTCCGCCGAGCGGAAGCTGACCACGCCGTTATCAATGACGAGCATACAGGGCTTCTCGGAGATGCCCTTAATCACCATCGCGTCAACGCCGTTATACTTCAGCTGCGGCGCGAAGTGACCGCCGATGTTGCCGTCGGAGAGGAAACCGTTGCGGGGCGAACGCGTCATAATGGTCATGCGTCCGCTGCCGAAGGGCGTTCCGTTGAGCGGTCCGACAGAGAAGATCAGCGGATTGTCCGGACCCATCGGGTCGGTATCCTTCGTTGTCTCGTCAAACAGGAGCTTGATGGCAAGCCCTCTGCCGCCGAGAAAATCGCGATAGACCTCATCCGGCACCGGCTCGAAGGAAGCCGTCTGCCGCGACAGGTCAATTCTCAGAATTTTCTTCTGCCAGCCGTACATAAGCATCCTCCTTAATGATCTCCTGCTCCTGCTTGCGGTCGGTCGTCCAGCCGCCGCGCAGCATTGCGCTGTTGTATTCCTTCCTGCGGCGGTTTGCAAGCGCCAGCTTCCGTTTGCAAATGTCCTCGAGCGTACCGTACATCAAAGCGCCGGTGGGACAGTAGGCAAGACATTCCGGCTTGCCGTTGCACTGTGAGCCGTCGCAGTGGACGACCGCCTCGTGGAAGCCTGTCTCCTCAATAAAGATTGTGGCAATCCTTTCCTGCTTGTTGCTGAACTCCTTGTTCAGCCAAAAGGAGCAAGCCATCGCGCACGCAGCGCAGCCGGAGCAGATCGTCGGTTCAACATACAGAAATTTTTCTTTGCAGCCGATCTCCTGCATGGCTCATCCCTCCTTATACAGAAGCTGTTCAAGGACGGTGATTTTTGCCGTTTCCTCGATCAGCTCCGCAGCGTGCTCTGCTGCGACTGCGTTTTTGCCGACGGCAACCAAGCCGTGACCGCGCAGCACAAAGCCGGGCAGTGCGGGATTCTCTTCAAAAAGCTTCAAAATCCGCGGAATCTCCTGCGCCGGAACGACGGCGGCGGGAACATCGACGACGGGGATCGGGCAGCCGAACTTCAAGCCGCTATGCCACGTCGTGAGCGGAATTTCGTCGTGCTCCTGCGCCCATGCAACGGCATAGGGGCTGTGGAAATGGACGATCGCGCCGACCTTCGGCAGCGCCTTGAGCAGTGCGCCGTGGAGCAGCCATTCGCGGGTCGGCTTCCCGCTCTCGTTGGGGAGCAGGGCACCGTCAAAATCCGTCGCGACCCAGCCCTTTCCCGCCTCGGTGCAGTCGGCGAAGGAGCCGCCGGAGCTTTTCACGACCATGGCGTCCCGTTCGGGGATGCGGGCGCTCATGTTGCCGCCCGAGCCGGTCTGAATGCCGCGGGAGTAGGCGCGGTGCGCCGCAAGGGTCATATCCCGATAAATGCTTTCGTAGCTCATAATCAACCCGCTTTCTTTGTGCGCTTGCTGCGGGTGAACACGTCGATCCACACCATCAGCAGGATGACTACGCCGACGACGAGATTCTGCCAAGCCGAATCGATCATCAGCAGGTTCATGATATTGGTGATACTGGTCAGCACGATGGCACCGATGATGGTACCGAAGATGCTGCCCTCGCCGCCGAGCAGCGATGTTCCGCCGACGACGACCGCCGCAACGATCTGCAAGCCGTAGGTATCCGCCATGCCCGCGTCCGCCGCGTTCAGTCGGGCACACATCAGAATGCCGCCGAATGCGCCGGTCAGACCGCAGAGGATGAACGAGATCATCAGGATGCGGAGGTTGCTGGTGCCGGAGAATTTGCTGGCGGTCAGGTTGTGACCGTACATATAGATTTTTCTGCCGAGCGTCGTCTTTTGCAGCAGAAGGACCAGCACGATCGCCGCCGCTGCAACAATAATGATCGGTACGGGAATCGGACCGAGATAGCCGACGCCGAGCTTGCAGAAGCCCTCGGGCAGGTCATAGATAACGCCGCCGTTCATAACGATCGTCGCAAGACCGGAGAGCACCATGTTCGTGCCGTAGGTCGCGATGAAGGAGGGCAGCCGCAGCACGCCGACGAGGAAGCCGTTAAAAACGCCGCTTGCCACGCCGACGAGCATGGAGATCAGGATCGCCAAGCCCACGGGCATCTGCTCGACCAGCATCTTTGCACAGATACAGCCGGTCAGCGCGGCGCAGGAGTTGACGGAAAGATCGATGTTGCCGGTCAGAACGACCGCCGTCAAGCCGAGCGAGAGCATCAGCAGAATACTCGCCTGACGGAGAATGGTCATCAGATTGCCCGCAGTGAAGAAGGACTTGCTGAGGATGGAGGAGATCACGAAGATCACCACAAGTCCGAGGAAGCTGTAAAGCCAGCGGATGTCAAGAATACGGTTGAGAACCGAGGCTTCGCCCAAACGTTTTTTCATATCGCGCCTCCTTAGTCCTGCTCCTGAACGCGCTTAACGATTGCGTCCAGAACGATTGCCAGCAGCACGACGGCGCCCACCAGCGCGTTTTGATAGATCGACGAGATGCCGACCATGTTCAGACCGGATTTGAGTACCTGAATCAGCAGCACGCCGAGAATGGTACCGCCGACACCGCCGCGACCCTCACGCATCGACGTACCGCCGAGCAGCACCGCCGCAACGGAGTTAAATTCGTAGCCGATGCCGCCCAGGGGGTTGCCGGATTCGATGCGGCAGGTCAGAAGCAGACCCGAGATCGACGCCATAAAGCCGCAGTACACAAACGCCTTGATGGTATTCGCCGCGACGCTGCTGCCCGCGAGGGTGAGCGCCTCCTGGTTGCCGCCGAGCGCGGTAATGCGGCTGCCGAAGGTCGTCCGCCGCAGCATGAACCACGTCGCCGCGAAGCAAGCCAGCGCGATCCAAACCGTGTAGGTCAGCCCGAGGAAGGTTCCCTTACCGATGGTGCGGAAAATCTTATGGCTGAAGTAGATCGTCGAGCTGTCCGAGATCAGCAGCGCCACGGAGCGGAAGATGTTCTGCGTGCCGAGGGTGACGATAAAGACGGGCAGGTGGAGCTTTGCCACCAGCGCGCCGTTCAGCAGACCGCACAGGCAGCCCGCAAGCATCACCAGCGGAATCGACAGCCACATCGGAACGCCGAGGTTCAGCAGCCAGATCCACGTCACGGACAGTGCGCTGATCATGTAGCCGAGCGAAAGGTCGGTGCCCTGCATCAGAACGATCAGCGTCTGACCGCAGGCAAGGACCAGCAGCGTCGCCGTCTGATTCATGACGTTGGCAAAGTTTTTGAAGGTAAAATAGTTGTCCACGAGGATGCCGAACAGCGCCAGCAGGACGACCATCATGTACAGCGCGGGAGGAATTTTGGACACATTTCTGCGTAAACCGAGTTTTTGCATCGTTTTCCCTCCTTAATCAAGCATCATGAGCTTGCCGATCTCGTCGCTGGAGAATTCTCCGCGGCGGAACTCGCCCACGATCCTGCCCTCGCGCATGACATACAGCCGATCACTCATGCCGATCAGCTCGGGCATCTCCGAGGAGATCATCAGCACTGCATTGCCCTCCGAGGCAAGGCGATCCATCAGCGCGTAGATCTCCATTTTTGCACCCACGTCAATGCCGCGGGTCGGCTCATCAAAAATAATCACGTTGGAATCCGCAAACAGCCACTTTGCGACGACGACCTTCTGCTGGTTGCCGCCGGAGAGCTGCCCCGCCGTCTTTTTCACGCTCGGCGTGGCGATCTTCAGCGTCTCAACATACTCCTGCGCCACGCGGTTGTTGCGTTTTTGCGACGTAAAGAAGAGCGGGAAGCATTTTTTCAGCTTGACCGCAACCACGTTCCACGAAATCGGCGCCTTCACCGCCAGTCCGACGGACTTGCGGTCCTCGGGCAGCATACCCAAGCCGCGCTTGACCAGTGCGGACGGCTTCTTGCCGGTCACATCCTTGCCGTTGAGGATGACTTTGCCCGACTTGATGCGGTCCACGCCGAAGATCAGCCGCGCCAGCTCGGTACGACCCGCGCCGACCAGACCCGAAATGCCGACGATCTCGCCGCGGTTGACCGTCAGCGAGCAATCGACCACGCGACCCTTACTGTCGCTCAGCCCCTCGACCCGCAGCGCCTCGCCGCTGTAATCGTTCGGTGTGCGCTTGTAGACCTGCGAAATTTCGCGGCCGACCATCAGGTTGACCAGATCCTCGTCGCTCAGCTCGCCGACATTCAGCGTGCGGATAAACTTGCCGTCGCGCAGGACGGTAATGCGGTCGCCGATGCGGTTAAATTCCTTCATTCTATGAGAAACATAGATGATCGCAATGCCGCGCTTTTTCATCTCCAAAATATGACGGAAGAAGGAATCCACCTCGCGGTCGGACAGCGTCGCCGTCGGCTCGTCAAAAACGATGATGCGGGGATTGAGCGACAGCGCCTTTGCAATTTCGATCATCTGCTGCTCCGCGATACCGAGCTGCTTGACGGGCTTGTTCATATCGATATAGCCGCAGTTGAGCATCTCTAAGTAGCGCTTTGCATCCTGCTTCATTTTCTTCGTATTTACAATGTTGGTGCCCTTGATGCGCGGTTCGCGGTTCAGAAAAATGTTCTGCGCCGCGTTCAGGTACGGCACCATCGTCAGCTCCTGATACACACCGACAATGTCGTGTGCCAGAGCCTCCTTCGGGTTGGCGAATTTCACGACCTCACCGTCGAGCCGGATCTCGCCCTCCTCCGGCTGATGCACGCCCAAAATACACTTGGACAGCGTGCTCTTGCCCGCGCCGTTTTCGCCCACAAGGATATGGACCTCACCGGCGCGAAGATCGAAGTCCACATGATCCAGCGCTTTTACGCCGGGAAATTCCTTGCAAATGCCCTTTGCAGTTAAAATAGTCTCCAAAACGGTTGCCCCCTTGGTCGGAGTCTTTGTAAAATCCGTCTCGGCGGGGTCCAGGCTGACCCCGCCGGACAGATGCCCGAGCTTATTCAAACCACGCCTGGTTTTCGATGTAATTGTCGATGTTCGCGGAGGTCAGCATGGGTTCGTGACGGTCGGAGGGGAACGGAACGAAGTATTCTTCGGGAACCGTGCCGTCGTTGAGCCACTGAACGAGGTAGACGATCGCGAGATAGGTGGAGCCGTAGGGGTCGGTGTTGTAGGTGCAGTACAGGTCGCCGTCCTGAATCGCCTTGGCAGCGTCGCTGTTGCCGTCCGCGCCGCCGATGTAGACGCCGCTGATGTTGGCAGCCTTCAGCGCCTGGGAAGCACCGATCGCCATTTCGTCGTTGCAGGTCGCCACGACCGCCAGATCGTCGGCAACGCCTTCACCCTGAAGCAGGTTTTCCATAACGCTCATGCCCTCGGCACGCTTGCAGTTTGCGGTCTGGGAAGCGATGATGTGCATATCGGGGTATTCCGCCAGCGCGTCCTTGATGCCCGCGAGACGCTCTTCCATGTTCTGAACGCCGGAGGGACCCTCGAGGATGATGACGCCGCCCTTGCCGCCGGCAGCCTCGCAAAGCTCCTTGGTGACAAGATAGCCGGTCATGTAGTAGTCAACGCCGCCGCGCATGAAAGCGCCGGTCGCGGGGCAGGTGCCGATGGCGGCAACGGGGATGCCGTTCTCGTTCGCCAGATCAACCGCGGACTGGATGCCCTTGGAGTCGGAGGGGTGGATGACGAAAGCGTCAACGCCCTGCTCGATGTAGGTTTCCATGATGGAGACCTGCTCCTCGATGGAATCCTGCGTTGCGGGAGCAACGGTGATAACCTCGATGTCAAGGTCCTTGCCGGCAGCAGCGCCGCCGTTCCACATGCCGATCATGTAGGGGTTGGTGGAGTTACGGGTCATGACGACGATGGTGTACTTGTCCTTCGCCTTCACGTCGGTGGAAATGCCGCGACCGATGCCGGTGACGGGCAGGGGCAGCTCGTTGGCAGCGTAGTCGCTTGCGCGGTCCACGTTGACGTTCGCGCTGAAGTCGCCCTTCTTAACGTCGGTATCGGCGGGGTCTTGGTTGTCGCTTGAGTCGGGAGCGTCGGGGGTCGTGGGGTTCTTCTCTTCGCCGCAGCCTGCGAACATGCACAGGACCATGGTAAGAGCAAGAAGCAATGCGATGAGTTTTTTCATGTTTCGTTCCTCCTGTTAATGTTTTGTTTACCAACTAAACAACGGATATTGGATACAATTTGTATTATAGCGTTCTTTTTGATTTTGTCAATAAATACTTTGCTGGATATTGGATATTGTTGTGCATTTTGACGAATTCCCGTCCTCGCCGACGGAAATTGAAAACAAGCCGACGCTTTTCGCTCGGATACTTCGGTTTTCGCCCGTTTTCGCCGCGCAATCTCGCGGTTTTCCGCGCCTCTGCTCTGCGGAACACTGTCGATTTTTGTTGAAACTCACGATAATTATTTGTCGGTCCCGCCTGTATTTCGTCCTTCGCTGCGGGTTGCCGGCAATTCCGCACGCTCCTGCTTCGTTGTTTTCTCCGTTTCTCACCCCGTCGGCGGCAATGTGAGGAAAAGCCGCTCTCTCCTCCGCTTCGTGCGGCAGTATGGCAAAGGCTGCTTTCTTTACGGAATTTCCTGTTGACAAATGCAAACGCGGCGCTATAATGTAACTAACGAATATTAGTTAGTTTATCCTGCGGCGGTCGCCGAAGCAGATGCCGCCCGCTGCGGGAGAAATTCGGGAGGAACCATGAAACAGGAACCCACAAAGCAGCGCATTTTGGACAAGGCGCTGGAGCTGTTTTCGGAGGCAGGCTACAGCGTGGTCAGCGTAGAGCGCATTGCCGCCGCGGTCGGCATTAAGGCGCCCTCGCTGTACAATCACTTTCCGAGCAAGCGCGCCATTTTTGACGAGATCGTCCGAACGGTGTCGGAGCGCTATACGCAGGACACCGCCGCATTTGACATTCATGTTCAGGACGCGGCGCAGGATACAACCGTCTTTACAAGCATCGGCGAGGACGTCCTGTTTGAAAAGGTACGGCAAATCTTTGACTATTCTCTCGGCAACGAGACGATCCGCCGCTTTCGCCGCATGATGACCATGGAGCAGTTCCGCGCGCCCGAGCTTGCCGCGCTGTTTACCGAGCGATATGTCACGCGCATCATCTCCTACCATGCGGATATTTTCCGCAGTCTGATTGCCGCAGGCGAGATCGTCGGCGAGGACCCTGAGGGCTTGGCGATGCTCTATGCCGCGCCGATCATAACGCTCATCGGGATCTGTGACCGCCAGCCGGAACGGACAGAGGAATGTCGCGATCGGCTGCGGACGCACGTCCGTCTGTTCTATCATTTCGTCCATGCAAAAACAGAAGGAGGTATTATATAATGAAGAAAACCCTACTGCAAAAGGCAGGCTTGCTCGGAATCGTCAGTCTGCTTTCCTATACGGCGGCGGTCGTATTTTCTCCCCTCGCCTATCCCGGGTATCGGTGGATGGCGCAGGCGGTCAGCGATCTGAGCGCCGCAAACGCCCCGTCGCTGGCTCTGTGGAACCGGCTTTCCGCGCTGTATAACGCCTGTGAGCTTGTCTGCGTCATGATGGTCTGCATCGGGATACAGGGGCAAAAGACAAAGCCGCTGCGGGTCGGCATCTATCTCTTTGCCGCAATGGAATGGGTGTCTGCCGTCGGTTACCGAATGTTCCCGCTCAGCAGCAGCGGATATGCCGGCGCGTTTCAGGACAAGATGCACATTGCCGTGACGGTACTGGTCGTCCTGCTCTCCGTCGTGTCCCTGACGGTCATCATCGTCGCGGGTGTACGGGACAGAGGCTGCCGCTCCTACGGCATTTGCGCAGCCGTCGCGCTCGGGATGATGCTCGTCGGTGCCTTCGGAATGAAGCTTGTCCCCGCGGAATACTTCGGCGTCGTCGAGCGCTTCAGCGTATTTGCCGCAACAGGCTTCAACGCCGCCTTGGGACTCCATCTGTTCCTCTCCGACAGAGCGCCATCGGAAAAATCAAACACACGGAGGTAACGCTCATGATACCGCATTGGAAAATCTATCCCCGCAGTCAGGGGCACAGCACCGTTTATCTGAAAAACGTCATTACCGACCCGACCATTGAGGTCGGGGAATACACGACCTACGACGACTTTGAAAAAGACCCGCGCGATTTTCAGCGCAACAATGTGCTTTACCATTATCCCGAGTGCAATCACGACACATTGAAGATCGGCAAGTTCTGCTCCATCGCCTGCGGCGCAAAGTTTCTCTTTAACGCAGCCAACCACGCGCTGGGCAGTCTTTCGACCTACCCTTTCCCCATTTTCTTCGAGGAATGGGGGCTGCCCACGGATACGGCATCGATCGCGCAGGCGTGGGACAATCACGGCAGCATTATCGTCGGAAACGACGTCTGGATCGGCTACGAGGCGGTGATTCTCTCGGGCGTGACGATCGGCGACGGCGCGATCATCGGCACCCGTGCCGTTGTTACAAAGGATGTGCCGCCCTATACCATCGTCGGCGGTGTTCCCGCAAAGCCAATCCGCAAGCGTTTTGACGACGAGACAATCCGACGGCTGGAGCGCCTGCGCTGGTGGGATTGGGACGAGGAAAGGATCGCCCGCTGCCTTCCCGCGCTTCGTGCGGGCAGATTGGACGAGCTGAAGTAGATTTGCCCGACATTTTCCTGCCGCCGTCCTTGACAAACAACCGTTCGGTAGCTATAATTCAGGCAGGGCGCCATTCCGCACATTCCGCTTTGGGACGTGCATTTGCGGTGCTCGCGACTTAAACCGAATTTTTTTGACGCTTGCGGACGTGCTGCGCTGCCGTCCGACTGTCAAGGGAAAGGAATCCGTTACCATGAAGCTCCCCCTGGAGGAACATCTCCCCTATTCCCTGTCGGCGCTTCTCGTGCTGGCAGGCTTTTACGGCATATACTTTACCAAAATGCTGGTGCAAAAGCGCCGCGGCATCCGGACGCGTCAGATCGGGCGTCGAAAGGAAAAGACCCTGCACACCGTCGAGACTCTCATGGGCATCGCAACGCTTGCCGCGCCCGTCGCGCAGCTTTTGTCGATCGCGTTCGGCTGGAGCCTTCTTCCCGCGAACGCCCGCTTCACAGGCTTCTGCATCGGCATATTGGGCGACGTCATTTTCCTGCTTTCGGTGCTGTGCATGAAGGATAGCTGGCGGGCGGGCATCCCCGACAAGGACAAGACCGCGCTCGTCACGACGGGCATCTACCGCTTCAGCCGCAACCCCGCCTTTCTCGCCTTTGATTTTATGTATGTCGGCGTACTGCTGCTGTACTTCAATCCCGTAACAGCGGTCTTTTCGGCGTTTGCCGTGGTCATGCTCCATTTACAGATCTTACAGGAGGAGCGCTATCTTACAGACGTGTTCGGCGAGGCATATCTGACGTACAAGCGGCACGTTTTCCGTTACCTCGGTAGGAAATGAGTCTAAGGAGGCTGTCTTATGGAGATAAGGCGCTTGGAGCAGCAGCTCTATGCGGGCAAAAAATTTACCGCCCGCTATCAGACGGACGGTTATTACGATATTCACGCCGACGGCTTTGCGCTGCGGATGGAGTATGCGCCCTTTGAAGCGCCCGTCGAGCGGTCCTTTGACGACGTTTTTTTCGGCGAATGGCTGGACGAGCCGATCGCTTTCGGCGCATTTCGCGGCGAGACGCTGCTCGGCTTCGCGGAGGGCGCTCTTGAAGCGTGGAACAACCGCTTTCGCATCAGCAACATCTGCGTATTTGAGCGCGGCGAGCGTCATCAAGGCGTCGGCGCACGGCTCATGGACGCCATCCTGACGGCGGCGGTCGAATCGGGCGCACGGATGGCGATTTTGGAGACGCAGACGTGCAACGTCAACGCGATCAATTTTTACCGAAAGCACGGCTTTGAGCTGATCGGCTTTGACCTGTATTCCTATTCCAACGACGACCCCGAGCGGCACGAGGTCCGCATCGAAATGGGTCGAAAGCTGAAATGACCCGTTCAAGAAGGAGCACATAATGCAGTCCTATACTTATGTTACCTTGCGGCAGCGACCCGAGCTGCGCGACACCGCCGCGCAATGGTTCCATCAGAAGTGGGGCGTCCCGGCGGAAGCCTATCTGTCGTGTATGAACGCCTACTTAAGCGGCGCGACCGAGCTTGGCTGGTATCTCTGCCTCGACGGGGACAGGCTCGTCAGCGGGCTGGGCGCGATCAAAAATGACATTCATAACCGCCCCGATCTGACGCCGAATCTCTGCGCGGTCTACACGGAGGCGGAATACCGTTCGCGCGGGATCGCGGGGCACCTGCTCAATATGGCGGTCAGCGATCTGAACGCCAAGGGGATCGCTCCGGTGTACCTGCTCACGGACCATATCGGCTTCTATGAGCGCTACGGTTGGGAATTTTTGTGCATGGTACAGGGCGACGGTGAGCCGGAGCCGTCAAGAATGTATATCCACAGATAAATTGAAAAACTCCGCCCTCCTCGCGCAGCGCTGCGCAGGAGGGCGGTTACTGTTTATACTAGAATCTGTTAAAAAGCTTGAAAAGCTTTTTATAGCGCCAAAGGCGC
>URWG01000013.1 GCA_900551495.1 uncultured Eubacteriales bacterium | reverse complement strand
GGCTGACAGAGAACTCCTCCATCATCTCCTTTTCCGTCGGCAACTTTTCGTTTGAATTCATACAACGGACAATTAGTGCGGAGAGCTTATCCTCAAAAGTCATTTCGTTTTGATAAAAATTGCTCAGCATATACTTTCCGACCTTTCCTTACACAACTATATTTATCATAGCGTTTTTTGAGCATGAAATCAATGTTAATTTCACTTTTCATTTTGCTAATTGCGTTTTAACCCGCGATTTCTTTGTATTGCTGATACTTTTCTTCCCAAAAATCACGGTCTTTCGGCTCATATATGTCAATTTGAAATGACTTTTTGACGACCTGTCGGAGTTCCGCCAAGCCGGACAGCTCGCCGATGGCGCACGCCTGTACCAGGGCATTCCCGATACAAGCACTTTCTGTCGGTCCGGCATATACGGGTCTGCCAATAGCATTTGCCGCAAAGCGGTTGAGGAGCGCATTTTGGCTTCCTCCACCGACAATATGAAGCGCCTTTAGTCTTCTTCCCGTTATTGCCTCAAGCTGATCCATGGTGTAACGATAACGCATTGCAAGACTCTCATAAACGCAACGTGCAATCTCGCCGATGCTTTCCGGTACATGTTGCTTTGTCCTGCGACAGTATTCACGCACTCGGCGCGGCATATCTCCGGCGCGGTAGAATTCCGGCTCTTCAAGATTGATAAAGCTCTGCATCGGTGCCGCATCTGCGGCAAGTGCAGTAATTTCATCCCACGAAAGTGCACTTCCCTGATGCTCCCACTCCGCCTGACATTGCTGCAAAATCCACATGCCCATAATATTTTTAAGTAGTCGGACTTTACCATCGACCGTACCTTCATTGGAAAAATTCGCATTAAATGCTGCGTCATCCAGTAACGGTTCATCGCGTTCAATGCCGAAAATCGACCAAGTTCCGCTTGAGCAGAACGCTACATCACGGTCCAGCGGTATAGCAGCAACGGCAGAAGCCGTATCATGTGTTCCCACTGGGATATAGTCAAGCTTTTTAATGCCCACCTGCTCGCAGAGTGCCGTGCGCATTGGGATAGCGGTGCTTGCCGGCATCAAAATATCTGCAAAAATATGCGTCGGGATCCCGAGACGCCGCGCAAGCTCAGCATCCCATGTACGCGTATGTACATTATAGAGCATTGATGTGGTCGCAATTGTATACTCGCTATGGCGGTCGCCCGTAAGAAAATATGCCAAAAGCTCCGGCATCATCAACATTTTCGCAGCGTTCTTCAAAGCCGGATCGTTCCCTTGTGCACGTTCGAAAAGCTGAAAGACCGTATTGCCGTAAAGCATTTGAATGCCGGTTCGGGAGAACAACTCGCGCATCGAGATTTTCCTCTCACACGCACGAACATAGCAGTCATCAGCATTACGCATACACCTGCAATTTCCCAAAAGCTGACCGTTATCCGCAATCATGCCGTAGTCCGTTCCCCACGTGTCAATGCCGATGCTGACCGGCGCGTCGGCAAGACCGGAAGACTTGCCAATAGCAATCAGCATTTGTTGAAACAAGCCGAGCGCATCCCAAAAGAAGGTCCCGTTTTGGTCAACAAAGTAGTTCTTAAAGCGATGAATCTCCTGCAAGCGGATGGTTTCACCGTCGAAGCTGCCAATAATACCTCTGCCGCTTCCTGCACCGAAGTCCATTGCCAAATAGTTCTGAAAAGCCATATCAGCCTCCAAGCTACCGCTTTATGCTTTCTTTCTCGTTGTTTCAAACTCGCCGATACGCTTTAACCCATAAATATTGGTATCGTAATAGTCGGAGTTCAGCCAAACACGCACCATTTTTACGCCGTCTTCCGGCTTCATCAGCCACGCTCCGGTGCACAGAACATTCGAGTTATTGTCCGCACGGGACATTTTGGCAGTAAATATATCATAGCAGATTGCAGACCGAATTCCCGTAAACTTATTGGCGGAAATGTTCATTCCCTGACCGGTACCGCAAACCAGGATGCCACGATCAAATTCACCGCTTTGCACTGCCTTGCACACAGGCTCGGCAGCATCGAGATAATAGCCGGTATTGTCCGCATAACTTCCTACGTCCCGGACATTGTAGCCGTCCTCCGTCAGTGCTTCGACAATTGCCTTTTTCAGCGGATAGCCGCTCCCATCGCAGCCGATAATCACGCTCAGCTTACTCATTTCCGTTTCCTCCTTAATACTCGTTCTCAATAATCGCAGCACGCTGCATACCTTCAATGTCACGACCGGTATACTGGACCAACAGCCATGTTTCAATCATCTTAGCACACTTTTCAGCCGAGTCCACAACCCACGCACCGGTGCAAAGCACATTCGTGTTGTTATCAGCACTGGCAAGCGCCGCTGGAAAAACATCATAAGCGAGTCCGGCACGGACACCATGGAATTTATTCGCTGCGATACACATTCCGATGCCGGTACCACAAATCAATACGCCTCGCTGATATTCGCCGGATTGAATTCCGTTCGCGACAAGCTCCGCCGCGTCGGAAAAGTCGCCAAAGTCCGGACCGGACGTATTGATATCTGTCACGTCGTATCCTTTTTTCTGCAAAATGGCAAGAACCTCATTTTTCATGTCATGAGCGGCAATATCGCAGCCCATAATGACCTTAATGCCAAGTCTCATTTCATTCTTCCTCCTTAAGAAGATAATTCGTCAGCTTCTCGCTGCTGTTCCGGTGTCATGCTTTTAATTTCTTTTTTGCTGCGCAACGCCTGTTGGATAGACTGTGCAGTAAAATCCGCCACCTCGAGCTTGTCGAAGGTCAGCAGAGGATTTGGACCAACTAATACGATTCCGAGATTCTCAATAATCGCAAAGGGGTGTTCCAAGTCAAGCTGCTCGGCAATTCTTTGCTTTTCCTCCAGATAGGCGCGGAAGGAGAAGCGGCTTGCGTTTCGCAAAACGCCGTAAGACTCCGGAATAATGTTCACGTCAAACGGGCAGTCACAGACAGCAAAGACAGTTGCGCTAACAGGATCCGCAACAATCACGGACTGCACCTCCGGATGCGCAGAATATATTGCTTGATGTAGTGCTGCGGATGGATCGGGCTTCTTTCCGGACTCACAGTAGTCCCCTTCAATACGCACGAAGTCGTCTTCTGTTGCGGTTGCGCGATCTGCATCCTTGGAAATTATTGCAAACCTCCCGTCAGACAGTCGCGCGGAAATTGCACCGCTCATCGCCGAAAAGAGTTTCTTTTTTTCCGCTCGGTGCGATAGTGCCGCCAGCTCACGAAGGATCGTCTTATCGGTCTCATCAGTTACTCCGAAATCTTGTTCATTATAGCATTTTACATTTCTCCGATAATCAGCGACCTCCCGGGATGTCAGAGACGACAATGTGCCGATTGTCGCAGCGTTCAGTTGAAGCTCGGCGGTTCTGTTGAGCTGTTCAAAGCGACGGTATGCATCAAGAAGTCCCGTTTTGCTTCCTAAAAAAGTTGCGTGATTTTTCAGTACAGCCGCACGGTACCCTTCAGCGAAGGTCTTAGCAACGCAATCGACCAATGCAATGGTTCCCGGGAAGGCATACTCGGAAAGCCCCACCTCACCAACCGCTTCCCATGCTGAGATCGTCAGCTTGGTATCCGGAAGCTCGTGTAAGACACTCATTGTAACAAGTGCAGGCGGATGCGCGTGAAGCACCGCACAAATCTCCGGGTGTTCCAGTACAATCCGATGGTGAATTCGATACTCAGAGGTCGGTCGATGCTTACCCTCGGTATGCCCGTCGGGATAAACGCGGACAATATCTTCCGGCTTCAGTGCGCCCTTGTCAATACCCGTCGGAGTTACCCAAAGAATTCCGTCCTCATCCGTCACAGACAGATTCCCGCCTGTCAGTGTGGTCAGGTCGCGGTCGTAAATTCGCTTCATTACTGAGCAGAGAAGCTCCGCCGGTCGTTTATTTTTGTTTTCCATACACTGTGTCTCCTATCCCGCAAAGCTGCAGCATTTTTCCGCCAGAGGGCGCAAGAAATCCAATTCTTCCTGCGTCATCGGCGCAAACGGCTTTCGGCAGTCTCCCATCGGAAGTCCAAGCAGGCGAAGCATCGCCTTTACTCCGCGGAAAACACCGACACGAAGCAGACCTTCGATAATTTCATTTACCTCATCCTGCAACGCGTATGCCTCCAAATAATGCCCGGTCGAAAAAGCCTTCTGAATTGCAAGGAACTTTTCCGGCATAAAGTTGAAGGTGCTCCCGATTGCATGGTGAAGATTCAGCGGCAAAGTGTTCAAAAACAGCTCATCATGTCCATTGATCATTATCTTTTCCGGAAACGCCGTCTTCAGGCGCTGCAGGGTAAACAAGTCATAAGCAGTAAACTTGATTCCGATGATGTTTTCAACAGTGAAAAGCTGTTCAAATGTCTCCTTGCCAAAGGTCACACCGGACAATGCAGGTGCGTGATATACCAAAAACGGCAGTGTCGTAGACTGCGCGACCTCGCGAAAGAAGTTCACAAGCTCCTGTTCGGAATACTTATAGTAAATCGGCGGCAAGGCGGAAATAGCGCAGACCCCTCCAAGCTCCGCTGCATGTCTTGCAAGATCAACCGTATCGCGTGTCGCTTGGGAACCGATGTGTGCAACAATGTCACAGCAGCCGCCGCAATGGTGCACGACCGTTTCCAGAATTCTCTTGCGCTCCGAAAGCTGTAGCAGCATGGTTTCCGCTGTACTGCCGCCGATATAGAAGCCGGATATGCCGCGGTCCAGCAGACGATCCATCAGTGTGCACAACGCCTTTTCGTCAATCCGACCGTCATCGGTATAAGGAGTTATCAATGCAGGATAGATTCCGTTTTTCATGCAATTCCCTCTCCCTTACAGGTTTCCCTGTGAAAATAGGTAGCGCATACTCATAACCGAACGCATTGCTGCGGCATCCAGCTCCGTTTCGTCAGCCCAACCGGTCAGATCTCTCCAAATGCGGGCGCAGTCTCCGAGCTCGCCTCCCGCGCGTGCAAGACACTCCATTGTCAAAATACCATTGTAATTGATCTTCCGCAAAGCATCTCGGATTTCATAGAGCGGTAAGTGCCCTGTTCCAAGCAGCCCTCGGTGGTTTTCTTGCAAATGAAAATGCCCCAAACGATCGCCGGCATCAAAAATTGCATTGGAAAAGCTGGACTCCTCCAAGTTCATATGATACGCGTCAAGCGTCATCTTCGCATTCGGCAGCCCCACCTCATCCAGTAGGCGATGTGCATCGTGTGCTGTGTTAACAATGTGGCTTTCGTAGCGATTGACAACCTCGCAGTTGATATTCAGACCGAAATCCTCGGCTCTGCGACATATTTCGCGCAGAGATTCGACTGCGTTAGCCCATTGGCGTGGATGGTGTTCCCGAAACGGTGGTTGAAACGGCTCGTTGAGCATATTTCCACCGATTCCCCGAACACCAAGGCGGCTGAGCTTTGGAAGCAGCTCGGTGTAAAAGCGAACGCCGCGCTCGCGCTGTGCAGTATCTTCGGATGTCAGCGCCGCCCCCGCAGGAGGATCCAGCCCGATTGCAAGCTCGATTCCGCAGTCCGACGCTGCCGCACGAAGCTCGTCAATCTCCGCATCGGACAAACGCAGAAACAGGTAATCTCCGATTTCCAGCACGTCAAAGCCGCAGGCCTTCGCACGTAAGACATACGGAGTGTAGCTCTTGCACTGCAAATCGTTTTGCCAATAAATATAATGTATTCCGAACTTCATCGCATATTCTCCGACTTACTCTTCCAGAATATAACGAAGAATCACTGATTTTTTCTGTGTTACTTCATCCATCAGCGTCATTAAGCTTTCGCGGCTGTTGCCGGTCAGCTTCTTCCCGCCGCCGAAGGGAAGCTCAGCAGCCCGGAAGCCGCCGGAACCGTTCACGGTAACATAGCCCGCCTTAATACCGCGGCAGAATTTTGCCGCCGTCTTCATATCCCTTGTAAACACGCCGGAGGAGAGACCGTAATCTGTCATGTTCGCCAATTCAATTGCTTCCTCAACAGTGTCGAAGCCAATCACCGGCCAAACCGGACCAAACACCTCCATATTTTTCATAATATCCATATCCGGCGTAACATCGACCAACACCGTCGGCTCAACAAAAGCGCCGTTACGGCGACCGCCGTAGTAGACCGTAGCCCCTTGCTGTACCGTCAGATCAATCTGAGAGATAATCTTCTTTGCCGCCTGTTCGCTGATAACAGGACCCATCGTTGTCTTTTTATCAAACGGGTCGCCCAACACAAGCGGCTTGAGATACTCATCAACCAAACGCTTGCAGAAGGTCTCCTTTAGGGAATTATGAATCAGGAAGCGCTTTGCCGCACTGCAGCACTGTCCGGCATTTCTTGCCTTATCGCCCGCCTCCTTGAGTGCAAGCTCCAAGTCACCGTCGGCACACACAATAAACGGATCGTTTCCGCCCAGTTCAAACTGATAACCTGTCAAATGCTTAGCCGCGGTCTTCGCAATGCTGATGCCGGTCTCTGCGCTACCGGTAAAATTCACGGATGCAATGCGCGGATCGTCAACAATCCAGTCACCTACAAGGCTGCCCTTTCCGGTAAGGCAATTCACCAAACCGCCGGGAATTCCTGCCTCGACCAGCATATCAGTAAGGGTCAGAACCGTCAGCGGATCATACGACGGTGCCTTAATTACAACCGCATTGCCGGCAGCCAGCGCTGCAGCAACCTTGAAAGACCAAAGTGCTGCAGGGAAATTATAGGGAATAATGCAGGCGATTACGCCAAGCGGCTCATTCATTGTAAACTGAATGTCAGTGTCATACCCAGGTTCGGTTGCAATGGGAAGGGTTTTTCCGTAATGGTGCATTGCAATTTCACAGGCACCTTCGAACACATATGCAACGGAGTCGAATTCCCAAACAGACTCGGCAATATAAGGCTTTCCGGTTTCTTTTGTCAGGATTTCTCCAAGCTCCATCCGGCGCTCAACGACATTCTTTGCAAATTTTCTCAGCAGCTTGCAGCGCTCACGTACAGGTATTGCCGCCCACGGCTTTTGAGCCTCGGCTGCAATGTCAATGGCCTTCGTAACATCCTCGCGCGTGGCACACGGTACTGTATCAATCACCGCGCCGGTTGCGGGATTTACAACATTTTGAACCTTACCGTCGGACGAATCCGTCCAGCAACCGTTCATTAACATCTTCATTGTCTTTACCTCCTGTTTTTACTCCTCGTTATCACGAATAAAGTCTTTGTTCAAGCATAAGCCAAGCCCCGGCAGATCTGGAATCGTCATATAACCGTCCACCGGCTTCGGGGCATCAATGTAAAGTTGCTCCGTAATCCCTTCAAAGAGCTTCAGCCGTTCCAGAAAGGGAGCGTTGGAGAAAGCGCTGACGAGATGAATATGGATATTTTCCATTGCATGAGGTGCAAATTTCAGATTCCACGCCTGAGTGATTGCAGCAATCTTCAACATCTCTGTAAAGCCGCCCGTGCGTGTTGCGTCGATTTGAACGTAGTCGGTTGCGTTATTCATCACAAGCTCCCTACAGCCGTATTTTGTGTACTCATGTTCGCCCGTCGCAAGCGGCAAATCAGTTCCGAGCTTAAATCGTTTCAGTCCGGGTAAATCGTCGGCAAAAACCGGTTCCTCAAGCAGCAGGATGTCATATTCCTTCACGCGATTTGCAAAGCGAACGCCTGTTGCCGCATCCCAGCAGTTGTTTGCATCGAGGAGAATCTGTACGTTCGGACCGACCGCCTCGCGAACCAACCGAACACGATCAAGATCACGATTCGGATTTCTGCCGCCGTCTACACCGACCTTAAATTTAATAGTGCTGTAGTGATCGTCACGGACAAGACTTACCATTTCCTCAACCAAACGGTCATCAGAGTATGATGTCCAGCCGCCGCTTCCGTAAACCGGAACCTTCGGATTATTGCCGCCAAAGAGCTTGTAGAGCGGGATATTCAGCATTTTGCCCTTAATGTCCCAAAGAGCAATGTCTACAGCACTCAACGCACAGAACATTAATCCCTTCCTGCCCACACCGCGAAGGTATGCAACCATTTCCTCCCAAATCTTCTCAGTCTCAAACGGATCCCTGCCGATCAGTTTAGGTGCGATGTCCTTCTCAATCAGCATCTTTGTTGCTTCGCCGCCGACCTCATGATAGGTAACTCCGAAGCCCTCAATGCCACTCTGCGTTGTAATACAAACGACCGTATAACCGACGCATTCCACCGTTCTTGTTGCATCGGCGAAACCCTGCTGAACTCTGGTAGAAACAAGATGCACCGAAACATTTGCAATTTTATCTTTAATATAACCCATATTCATTACCCTTTTTTATTCCTTGAAATAACATCCATAGCGATTGCCAGCATCAGCACCAAGCCCTTCACAATGTATTGCGTGCTTTGACCCATGTTCAGCAAGCTCATGCCGTTATCAAGGCTTGCCATCAGCATCGTGCCGATCACCGCACCGACGACGTTGCCGCGTCCGCCCATAATACTCGTACCACCGACAACGCACCCGGTAATTGCCGTAAACTCAAATGATGTTCCCGCGGTTGCCGTCGCCTGACCGACACGACCGAGATATACGATGCTTGCCAAGGAGACAACAACACTGTGTAAAACATAAATCTTTAACACAACGCGTTCGTTATTGATTCCCGACAGCCGCGCTGCCTCTGCGTTGCCGCCGATTGCAAATACGTAACGCCCGAATTTTGTGTTTTTTACGACAAAATTCACTGCCGCGGCAGCAGCCAGCAGCAGAACGATCGCATATGGAAAGCCCTTGTAGAAGACAAAGATGCTTGCCGCTGCAGCAACGAGCACAACGATTCCCGCCGTCTTCAAAAGCATTTTGCTCCATTTCGGCTGAACCAGCCCCTGCCTAATACGCTTTTTCTCGCTTGCAATCGTCACGATCACATAAACGGTCAGCAGCACAACCGTGATAATCAGGCTCAGATCATTGAACGTTGCATCCTTCAAAAACAGGCTCGGCATATAACCCTTGCCGAGTGCGGAAAAGGACTCGCTCATCGGTCCGATCGCCGCTCCGTTGCCGACCAGCAGCGTAATTCCCTTGACAACCAGTTGCGTTGCCAGCGTTACGATAAACGCAGGCAGCTTCTTGTATGCAATCCAGTAGCCGTGCCAAAAGCCGAGAAGCAGACCGGCAAGCAATACCAGCAGCATTGTGGGTACGGTTCCCCACCCCAGCGTAACCTGAAGCGTTGCGGCGATGGTGCCGATGCAGCCCAGTGCGCTGCCCGCGGACAGATCCGAGTTGCACGAAACAATGACTAGCATCATCGTTACCGCAATCAGCGAGCATGTTGCGCCCTGCATCATAAGGTTTGAAAGGTTTCGGGTCGTAATAAATGTGCCGCCGGTCAAAAATTGGAACAGCACAAATACAATGATCACCTCAATAAAGAGGCTGTGTTTGTAAATCAACCCCGTGGTTTGTTTTGCGCGAGAAAGTTTTGTTTCTGTCATATCATTGTCCTCCCGCCGCATAATAAAGAATCGTTTCCTGGCTGACGCAATGTCCGGTATTATCCAAAACTGCATTCATCCTTCCCTCGGACATTACATAGATTCGGTCGCTCATATTGATAACCTCGGGCAGCTCGGAGGAAATCATAACAATGCAAATGCCCTGCTCAACAAGCTTGTTCATAAGCTGATAAATCTCATGCTTCGCACCGATGTCGATTCCCCGTGTCGGTTCATCAAGAATCAGGATTTCAGGCTGTGTCAGCAGCGCCTTTGCAATCACGACCTTTTGCTGATTCCCTCCCGAGAGATTTTTCGCCAATTGAAACATCGACGGCGTTTTCACGCCAAGGTCGCGGATGGAATCACCAACCTCCTGTGTTTCCTTGTCGTAATTGATTACGCCGAGCTTTGAAATTCGTTCCAAGCTCGCTAATGTAATATTCTGCCGCAAATTGAGATTCAACACAAGACCGTACCTTTTGCGGTCCTCGGAAAGATACATCAGACCGGCATCAATCGCCTCCTTCGGCGAACGAAACACCTTATGCCTCCGCCCGTGCAAAAACAGCTCGCCGCTTTCCGGCTTTTCGCTCAATGCGCCGAATAAGCTCATTGCAAACTCTGTCCGACCGGCGCCCATCAGTCCGGCAATTCCTACGATCTCACCCTTACGTGCCTCAAAATCCACGCAATTCAAAAGCTTGCGACTCGGATCCTTTTTTGTGGGGACCGTCCAGTTTGCAACCCGCAGCGCGACATCATGCGGCGTATGCTCGGCATACGGATAGCAATCGTCCATATTTCTGCCGACCATATACGAAATCAGGCTGCGCTCATCGAATTCGCCGGCCGGCTTCGTCACAATCGTTTTGCCGTCCCTGAGTACGGTAATGGTATCTGCAATTTCCATAACCTCGTTGAGCTTATGCGAAATATAAATGCAGGTCATTCCCTCGCTTCGGAATTTTTTCAGAAGCTCCAAAAGATTCTTGCTGTCCGCCTCGGTCAGAGAGGAGGTCGGCTCATCAAGAATCAGGAGCTGAACATTCTTATTTATCGCCTTTGCAATCTCAATGAGCTGCTGCTTTCCGGTGCCAAGCTGTTCAACGACAGTCATCGGATTTTCCTTCAGTCGGACAATTTGCAAAAGCTCCTTGCTTTTCTCGTTTTGACTGTCCCAATCGATACAACCGTTTTTCATCAATTCGTTTCCCAAAAAGATGTTTTCGCAAACCGTCATAGTATTGACAAGTCCGAGCTCCTGATAAATAATTGCAACGCCGGCACGCTCGCTGTCCTTGATGCAGGAATAGGTCTGCGGCTTGCCGTTAAGCAGCATCGTGCCCGAGTAGTCTCCCGTCGGATACACACCGCTCAGAATTTTCATAAGCGTGGATTTTCCCGCGCCGTTTTCACCGACCAGCGCATGAATCTCACCGCGCCGAACCCGGAAGTTCACCTTATCGAGTGCGCGTACGCCGGGAAACAGCTTTGTAATATCTTGCATCTTCAGGATATAGTCTTCCATCGCCGTCTCCTTTTAGTGACGGGGGCAGGTCGCCCTGCCCCCTCAGTATTATTATCCGAAAATTTCTTCCTCGGTCATATAGCCGGGCTCAATGAGTGCGCTCTGAATGTTGTCAGCCGTAATAACGACAGAGTTGACAATTACATGCGGCATATCATTCACACCGAAGTTGATGGTCTTTTCCGCCTTAATCTCCTCGCCCTTTGCGAGCTTAACCGCAGTTTCGATAGCGGTTCTGGACAGCACCTTGCTGTCCTTGAACAGCGTAGAGGTCTGCGTACCCGCCGCAATTCTCTGTACGGCGGTCACCTCGCAGTCCATGCCGGTAACAACGACCTTTCCGGCAAGTCCGACCTCCTCAAGCGCCTGAATCGCACCGGAAGCAATGCCGTCATTCATGCAGATGAACGCAGCGATGTCGTTGTTAAACTGAGCAAGGGCATTCTGAGCATAGCTAAGTCCGTTCTCCGCCGCCCAGTTCTGACAATACTGCTCCATTACAATCTCAATGTCAAGCCCTTCCAACTCCGCCTTTTCACCCTCAACGATGTTATCAATGCTCGACGCCTTATCACCGTGCAGCATGACAACCTTGCCGCTGATGTTCTTTTCCTTGCAAACCTGTGCAATCAGTGTGCCGTTGGTATAGTCCTCGTAGCCGACGAATGCATCGCCGTAAGCATTTTGGAGCTGCTGATCGTAAATCAGAATCTTAATGCCCTCTTCCTTCGCAGTCTCGAGGACGTTTGTCAGCGCACCCATATCAACCGCCGTAACCATCAATACGTCCACACCCTGTGTAATCAGGTTTTCGATCTGAGAAATCTGCGTCTGTGCATCGCCGTTGGCAACCTGATATACAAAATCGATGCCGAGATCCTTTGCCGCTGCCTCGCAGCCGTCAAGCTCACGCTGCCAGCGCTCTTCCTGCAGGGTTTTCAGAGAATAGCCAACGGTAATCTTCTCTCCGTCCGGAATCGCTCCCTCCGTGGTAGCAGGCTGATCCGAGCCGGACGGGTTGTCGCCGTTGTCGGGGTTCGGGTTGTTCACGCAGCCTGCCAATGTGAAAATCATTAACAGTGCCAAAAGAAGTGCCAGTGCTTTTTTCATTTTGCTTACCTCCTCTAAAATCTCGGCGCGATTCGTCTGTTTTCGTGCACCGAACTGTCTACATCATATCGTCCGTTTATTCGTTTGTCAATATATTTTCATAATTTGTTGACTAATTCCTAAATTTTGTCAATGTATATAATTTAATTGGCTACAATTTGTTCATTCTGCCAAGAACACGCAGGCCGCTCGCCGGATACATGGGCATGGATTTTCTTGAGCTGCAAGCGAGATCTGGCGACTCCGTTTTGTTCTTCATTTTCTGTTATCTAAATGCTTTGAAATCGCCGTCGAGCGCCGCAAAAAAATTCTTCCGTGCTTTCACAAAATAGTGCTTGACACGGTGAGGACGGGGTGCTATAATTGTGTAGCAAAACAAAGAAGGTCGGCGACCCGTCCTCACCTCAAGCGCTGCGAAGAGGTTTGATAGTCGAGTTTTTCGCGTCGTATGGCGCGGGTTCGATGCGGGTGCCGTCGGCATCCGTATTTTTTGTTTCTATTGAGACGGAGGTGTTTTCCCATCGGCAAATTAGATCATCAGCTCAACGAGGAAATTCGGGATAAGGAAATTCGACTCATCGGCGCGGACGGCGCTATGGTCGGTATCGTTACCTCCGAAGCAGCGCTGGCAATGGCAGAGGAACTGGATCTTGATCTTGTGAAGATCTCTCCGAACGCAGTACCCCCTGTCTGCAAGATCATGGATTACGGCAAGTTCCGTTTTGACCAGCTCAAGCGGGAAAAGGAAGCCAGAAAGAATCAGCGCGTGGTGGAGATCAAGGAGATTCGTATGTCTCCCGGCATCGACACCAACGACCTCAACACCAAGATGCGCAGCGCGTGCAAGTTCCTTTCGGACGGCAATCGCGTGAAGGTCACGGTTCGCTTTCGCGGTCGTGAGATGGCGCACACCAACATTGGCGAGGAGCTGCTGATTCGATTCGCAGAGGGCTGCGCCGAGGTTTCCAATTTGGACAAAAAACCCAAGCTCGACGGCAGACATATGTCTATCTTCCTGTCGCCGAAGGCTGCAAAATAATTACAAAGGAGAAGTACCCATGCCGAAACTGAAGACCCACAGCGGTGCAAAGAAGAGATTCAATCTCACCAAGACCGGTAAGGTCAAGAGAGCGCACGCATTCAAGAGCCATATCCTCACCAAGAAGGACACCAAGCGCGGTCGCCGTCTGAGAAGCACGACCTACGCAGACGTCACCAATGTTGACGCCATCAAAAAGATGATCCCGTACAAGTAATCGGAAGAGGAGGATATAGTAAATGGCACGTGTAAAAGGTGCGCTGATGACGCGCAAGAGAAGAAATAAGACCCTCAAGCTCGCAAAGTCCTACTGGGGCTCCAAATCGACCCATTTCAAGATGGCAAAGCAGGCGGTCAAGAAGTCCGGCGTTTACGCCTACATCGGCCGCAAGCAGAAGAAGCGCGATTTCCGCCGTCTGTGGATTGCCCGTATCTCCGCCGCCGTGAAGCCCTACGATATGAACTACTCCCGCTTCATGAACGGTCTGAAGAAGTCCGGCATCGAGATGAACCGCAAGGCGCTGTCCGAGCTGGCAATCGCCGACTCCGCCGCGTTCGGCGCTCTCGTCGAAACCGCAAAGAAGGCTCTGTAATTCAGTCAAATCAACCACCCGCGTCTGTTTGGACGCAGGTGGTTTTGTTTTACCGCAAAAAATCTCCTGCGCCGAGACGGACGCAGGAGTTTTTTAATCCATACTTATTTTGTGCCGAAGATACGGTCGCCGCAGTCGCCGAGACCCGGGACGATGTAGGCGTGCTCGTTCAGCTTTTCATCGACCGCCGTAACGTAGATGTCAATGTCGGGATGTGCCGCCGTCACCGCCGCAATGCCCTCGGGCGCGGCAATAATATCCATGAGCGTGATATATTTGCAGCCGTATTCATTCTTCAGAATATCGATCGCGGCGATCACGCTGCCGCCGGTGGCAAGCATGGGATCGACCAAAAATACCTGACGCTCGGAGATGTCGGGGGGCATCTTGCAGTAATACTTGACGGGCAGATGCGTCTCGGGGTCGCGGAACAGTCCGATGTGACCGATCTTTGCCGAGGGGATCAAGGAAATCATCGTCTCGACCATGCCGAGTCCGGCGCGGAGGATCGGCACGATGGCAAGCTTCTTCCCCGCCAGGACGCGGGCAGTCGCCTTTGCAACGGGCGTCTCGATCTCAATTTCCTCCGTCGGAAGATTCCTCGTCGCCTCATAGCACATCAGTGCGGCAATCTCCCCGACAGCCTCGCGGAATTCCTTCACACCCGTGTTCTTGTCCCGCAGAATCGTCAGCTTATGCTGCAACAGCGGATGATCTAAGATCTGTACTTTTCCCATGTGTCTCCTCCTTAACTCTCGTGCAGCCGCTGCGCACGCTCGCGCTCCGCCTGTGACAGGCGAAGATAGTTCGGGATCAACGCCGCTCCGGAAAAATCGCCTCCGCTCCGAAGCTGCTCCTCCGCAACCAGCGCAACGCCGCTTGCCCGCTGCATTGCCAAATGCTCCGGTGCACAAACGCAGCCGTCGCAAACCGTACCGATGGTATTATAGCACAACCGAGCGCCATCTCCAACCATTATTTTCGGAGATTCGAGTTTTTTCAGCCGCTGCGCCAGCTCCTCCAGTGAAATTGCGCAATCCTCGCTCAGTCGCGTCAGCTTCCCGCCGCGGCAGGAGAACATCGCGTGGTACACCTGTTCGCGCCGCGCGTCCATCGCACAGCAAATGACGCCCTCGAATTCCCGCGCCTGCTGCGCCATTGCCGCCAGCGTGGAAACGCCGACACAGGGCAGCTCCGCGCCCCAAGCAAAGCCCTTTGCCGCCGCAACACCGATGCGCACACCGGTAAAGCTGCCGGGACCCGCCGCACACGCCACCGCGTCAAGCTGCTTCGGCGCAAGCTCACAGGCGGCAAGCAGCTCCTCGGCAAGCTTCAACAGCGTTTTGCTGTGCGTCATGCCGCAGTTGAGATAGAATTCGCCCAAGAGCTTCCCATCGTCCGAAAGCGCGACCGAGCCTGCCTTTGCCGAGGTCTCAAACGCCAAGATCCGCAATGTCCTCTCCCCCTTCTATCGTGATCCGCCGCGTATCGTCCGCGTACTTTTCCAGCGTGACGGTGATCGCGCCCTCCATTGCCTCCGCAACATTTTCGCTCCACTCCACGGCGCAGACACCGCCGCGCTCGAGGTAGTCCTCCCAGCCGATGTCAAACAGATCGTCGGCATCGTGCAGACGGTACATATCGAAATGGAACAGCGGCAGGCCGCCGCCGTACTCGTTGACGATCGTATAGGTCGGACTGGTCACGCGCACGGAAATCCCCAAGCCTCGCGCCAGCCCGCGCGTAAAGGCGGTCTTTCCTGCGCCAAGCTCACCGCGGTAGGCAATAACCTCCCCGCCGCGCAGCCGCTCGCCCAGCCGCTCGCCGAGCGCCTCGGTCCGCTCCGGTGATGTTGTAATATATTGCATGATTTCTTTCCTTCTTATCCGCCGTTTTGTACCATTGTACCACACGGTTCGATGCAATGCAAAACTTTTTGTTTACAAGCCGCGAGATTGGTGGTAGAATAGGGGAAACTCGGGTAGGAGGTGGACGCATGAAAAAGCTGACGGCAAAAATCTCGGATATTTTCAAAAAGGGCGACATGGTGCTGCTTGCGCTGTGCGTCGTTACAACGCTGTACGGCATTGTCATGATCGCCGCCACCACCGCCGAGGAGGGCACCAGCCGTTATATCATCATTCAGACGGGCACACTCATCTTCGGTGTCCTTGCCTATCTTGCGCTGACTGCCTTCGACATCGACATCCTCGCGGGTCAGCGAACGCTTTTGACGCTGTTTAACTATGTTTTCATCGGTATGCTTCTGATTTGGGGCGTCACGGTGGGCGGCAATAAGAGCTGGCTCTCCTTCCCCTTCCTGCCGTTCAACATCCAGCCCGCCGAGGTCTGCAAGATCATTTTGGTCATCATTCTCGCAAAAACGATGAGCGTCCACCAAACGCGCATCTCCTCGCCGAAGTGCGTGGTGCCGATGACGGTGCAAACGCTCGGTCTTGTCGCATTCTACGTCGCGATCTCCAGCGACACGGGCGTTTCACTGATCTTCATCTTCACCTTCCTGACCATGGCGTTTGTCGGCGGCGTCAGCCTTTGGTGGTTTCTTGCGGGCGGCGGAGCGTTGGCGCTTGCCGGTCCGTATATTTGGCGGTTTGTCATTCGCGATGACCAGAAAAACCGCATCCTTGCGCTGTATGACCCGACGATCGACCCCACCGGCCGTCACCAGCTTTGGCAGACGAATCAGAACCTCAAGGCGCTGCAAAACGGCGGTCTTGCCGGTCAGGGCTTGACCAACGGTACCGTCACCAACACGACCCTTCCCGCGAGCCACACCGACTCGATCTTCTCCGCCACCGGCGAACAGCTCGGTATGGTCGGCTGTCTGATCCTGCTGGCGCTGCTGCTGGCGATCATCGTCCGTATCATCTATGTCGGCATCAAATCGCCCGACTGCATGAACCGCCTGATCTGCGTCGGCATTGCCTCGATGTTCCTGTTTCAGGTGCTTATCAACGTCGGCGTCTGCCTCGGACTGATTCCGGTCATCGGTCTGGCACTTCCCTTCTTCAGCTACGGCGGCAGCTCGATCATTACCTCGTTCCTTGCCGTCGGCATTGTTTCGGGGATAAAGATGCGGCCTGCACCCGACACCAGCGCACATTATATCCGCCCATACTGAGAAGAATTCAACGTGTCGAAAAGTCTTTTCGACACACCGACAGACTGCAAAAAAGTTCGGAAGACAAGCAACTCACGCCCGTCGGCGTACATAGGTACGGTAGGGCGTGAGTTGCGCAGTAAGTCAAAATCCTTGCGAAGCAAGCATTTTTTGCACCATATAGTTCGGTATACTCCGTTTTTTGCAAATCAAAACGCAGAGAACAGAATTCTATTAAAGTGTTAATAGATTTTGACGATTACGGACTTTTTTGACAGTCTGAACCGGAGCAGGTTTTTTCCTGCTCCGGTGGTTTTTAACTCATTCGTCAAACAGCAGGAGGGAGAACCACGTTACGACGTTATTGCCGTATCGGTATTCCACGCCGAGGCGCTCCGCCAGCGCGGTGACGACGATGCCGTGGCTCTCGACGCAGGGATACATCAGCTCGGGGTGGCGGCACGGTGCGTTCGGATATGTACATTCCTCGCAGATCGCGCAGGACTCCGTGGAGAGCACCAGCGGCGTGACTCCCTCCTCCCGCAGCAGCGCGGCAACCCGATGCGTCAGCGCTTCGTGCGCGGGACGGGTCGCAAGAGTTTCCTCCATGTCGGCAATATCGTTCACCTCGGTGAGCGTGACGATGAGCAGCCCGTTCGGATACGCCGAAATGCGCCGCCGACATTCCTCGACCGTTCCGACTGCCGGCGGGCACGCCCAGCTTTTGCCGTAGCGCGGGCACTCCTGCGCGCAGACGGTGCGGACGCGGTCGGAAAATTCCAGCGCGTCCGTGGGAAAAAAGACATACTGCGCCAGCGGCAGCTCGCTCAATTTTTCTTCGAATCGTGCGCGGTTCATTGCGTTTGCTCCTTCAGATACAGCAGATCGTGCGAAACGGGCGTGCAGAACAGGCGGCGGATCTCGGCGGTGTCGTTCGTCTGCCCCAGAATCCACATGAGCTTTGCCAGCGCCGCCTCTGTTGTCATGTCATATGCTTCCAAGAGCAGGAGGTCATGCTTCAGGTGGAAGCCGACGTCGTAGGTGCCGAGGTTGCTGCCCTCGTTTTGCACCTGCGTGGTCATGACGATGGTCTTGCCGGAGCGGATGGCGCGGCGGATCACGTCGAAAAAGCCGCTGCCCTGATACGACGGCAGCCCACCGACGCCGTAGCTCTCGATGATAACCGCGTCATTGTGCTCCAAAATATACTCTAACAGGGCGCAATCCGTCCCCGGAATAATTTTCAGCAAGCCGACCCTCGAGTCAAGCGCGTGGTAAAAGATCGGTCGGTCGAGCGCCTCGGGTCGGATATATTCCATCAGAACGCCGTTTTGCAGCACGCCGAGGACGGGATAGTTGATGCTGGAAAACGCCTGCAGGCTCGTCGTGTGGGTCTTGCGGGCGCGGGTGCCGAGCATGACCCGCCCGTTGAACACGAGCATGACGCCGCACAGGTCGGACACGGCGCAGCGGAAGGCGTCGGTCAGATTGGTCTTGGAATCCGTGTTTTCGAACACGATGGGCTTCTGTGCGCCGGTCAGGACGATGGGCTTGGGTGAATACTGCACAAGATAGGACAGCGCGGCGGCGGTGTAAGCCATCGTGTCGGTTCCGTGGGCAATGACGAAGCCGTCAAAATCGTCGTAGCTCTCCTCGATCGCGGCGGCGAGCTTCAGCCAGTGCGACGGGGTGATGTTGGTCGAGTCGATGGAAAAGAGCTGGCGGCAGGTCACGTCGCAAAGCTCCTTCAGCTCCGGCACGTTCTGCACGAGCTGCTCCGAGGTCAGGACCGGCGTCAGCCCGCTTTTGGTCATTTCGGAGGCGATGGTGCCGCCCGTCCCGAGCATTAACACTTTTTTCAATGAGAAACCCTCCCTTGCACCGTCGGGTATTGCAGAATCTGCGGGGCAAGGCGGAAAAATGCCGCCCCGCTTAACTCATATCAGAATCTGAAAAAGCCGGAAGAGCTTTTTATAGCGCCAAAGGCGCGTCAGTGGGATTCTTGATGAAACATTTTCATCAAGAATCAATATCAGTATACCACAAATCCTCCCCGTCCACAATGCAAAATATTGACAAATGCCGACCCGACGGTTATCATGGGTATAATGAAGGAACAGAGGTGGTTTTCAAGATGCTTTCCGTCGTGATTCCGGCGTATAACGAGGAGGAAATGGTACCCGTCGCCGCGAAAACGGTCGCGCAGGTCCTGCGGGACGCGGGGATCGCCTATGAGCTGGTGTTCGTGGATGACGGCTCACGCGATCGGACGTGGGAGGAAATTCGTGCGCTTGCCTCGCCGCAGCTTCGCGGCGTACATTTTTCGCGCAATTTCGGCAAGGAGGCGGCGATCTTTGCGGGCTTGCAGGCGGCAAAGGGCGATTGTGTCGCGGTGATGGACTGCGACCTGCAGCACCCGCCGGAGAAGCTGACGGAGATGTACCGCCTTTGGGAGCAGGGCGCGGAGGTCATCGAGGGCGTAAAGTCCGACCGCGGCAAGGAGAGCGCCGCACACCGCCTCGCCGCCGCCGCGTTTTATAAGCTCATCAGCCGTGCGACGCGTGTCGATATGTCCCGTGCGTCGGACTTTAAGCTCCTTGACCGCAAGGCGGTGAATGTGATTTTGACCATGCGCGAGAAGCGGGCGTTTTTCCGTGCGCTGTCGTCGTGGGTCGGCTTCCGCACGGCGACAGTCGCCTATGAGGTGCGCGAGCGGACGGCGGGACAGTCGAAGTGGTCAACGTGGTCACTGATGAAGTACGCCGTCTCCAATATTACCGCCTTTACCGCGTTGCCGCTGCATTTGGTGACGGTGTTCGGCATCCTGACGCTGCTGGTGTCGCTGGTGCTGGGCGTTATCGCGCTGGTGCAGAAGTTTATGGGGCTGGCGCTCGGCGGCTTTACGACGGTCATCATCCTGCTGCTGTTCTTGGGCAGCCTGATTATGATCAGCCTCGGCATTATCGGCTACTACGTCGGCAATATTTATGAGGAGATCAAGGATCGCCCGCGCTATGTCGTTGCGGAAACCTGCGGCGGAGAATAGAGAATAGAAAAACAGCCCGCGTCCGAGCCTCGGACGCGGGGTATTTTTTGTTTAGGGCAGCTCGCCGCGGAAGGTACAGACGGCGGGGCCGGTGAGGAAGATGCGCTCGCCCTCGATGTCCACGGTCAGCAGTCCGCCGTCGGTCTGCACCTGCGTCTGTTTTCCGCTGACGAGACCGCGGCGGGTCAGCGCGGCGACGGTCGCTCCCGTCCCCGTGCCGCAGGAGAGGGTGAAGGCCTCGACCCCGCGCTCATAGGTGCGCAGACGAAGCGCGTTTTCTCCCGCTTTCTCCCAAAGATTTACGTTGACACCTGCGGGGAAGGCGGGACTGAAGCGCAGGCGGGCGGCAAAATCTTTCAATTCCGTGCCGATCAGGTCCGGCAGCGGCGCGACGGCGTGGGGAATCCCGCTTTTGCCCAGCACGAGGTAGTCGCATAAAATGTCCTCCGCAGTTATTTGAAGAAGCACAACGGAGGGAGTGTTCAGCTCAATACGGTAGCGGTCGGCGGTAATGCGCTGTCCCGTGACAAGTCCGGCGGGCGTTTCAATGCGCTGCGTTTTGCCCGACAAGCCGCGCTCGAAGCAGTGGCGGCACAGGCAGCGGGCGCCGTTGCCGCACATCTCCGCCGCCGAGCCGTCGTTGTTGTAAAACCGCATTCGGCAGTCGCCGCCGTTTTGCGCAGGCTCAAGGACGATCAGCCCGTCCGCGCCCACGGAAAAATGGCGGTCGCACAGGCGCTTGGCAAGCGCGGGATAGTCCGAGATCGCGCCGTCAAAGTTCTCCAGCAGGACGAAATCGTTCCCCGTGCCGCAGTATTTGT
>URWG01000012.1 GCA_900551495.1 uncultured Eubacteriales bacterium | reverse complement strand
AAAACTGTTACCTATGTCTCTTCCCTCTCTGTTACCTATGTTACTACCCTATACACATTGACCGCCCGTGAACCGAGCCGAAATGCAGTTTGCGGCAAAACAGAAGTTGCCGACGGCGGGCTTAGGGAAGCCCGCCCTACGCATGGAACGAAAGTGTCGTCAGCGGGCGATTGATAATCGCCCCTATTAGTTGGCGGCATCCTTTCGGCTGCTCTTTTCGACCGGGAAAACTGTATTCTTGGTGCAATATTCGGCTGTTGCCGAATGTGAAATAATATCTCGCAAGCTCAAAATTGTGAAATATTGCTCTGCTGCCGCAATGTGAAATGAAATAAATCACACGCCCGCAGGTATTTCACATACCGAAGGCATATTTCACGCCCGAAGGGTATTTCACAAATCCCAATGAGATTTATTTCGTTGAAAAAAGCACGCCGAAGCGTGCTTTTTTCTTGGTGCCGCTGACCGGAATCGAACCGGTACGCTTTTTACGGCGAGGGATTTTAAGTCCCTTGTGTCTACCTATTCCACCACAGCGGCGTGGCTCGCCTGATGATTTTACCATTTTTCGCGCAATACGTCAAGCGGATTCTTGCACTTTTCCGCACCTGTTTTTTCCGCAGGAGGCGGGAATTTTGTCCTTGCATAAATGCAGAGCATCCTGTATAATGGAACTGTATCACAACATCGGAGGGTCATGCAATGGCAAAGCTCTATTTCAAATACGGCTCGATGGGGTCGTCCAAGACCGCGCAGGCGCTCATCACGAAATACAATTACGAGGAAAACGGAATGCGCGTGTGGCTCATTAAGCCCTCCGCAGACGACCGCGACGGCGCAATTATTCTGAAAAGCCGCGTCGGACTGGAATCTCCGGCGGAGGTCGTCTCTCCCACGGCGAATATCTGCACGATGTTTGAGGAGCGCGACGAGCCGGACGTGATCATCGTCGACGAGTGCCAATTCATGACCCGTGAGCAGATCGACCAGCTACGCGACATCGTGGACACGAAGAATATCCCCGTGATTTGCTTCGGCTTGCGGACGGATTTCCAGAGCAAGCTGTTCAGCGGCAGCCACCGCCTGTTCGAGGTCGCCGACACGATCACCGAGATCAAATCCATCTGCGACTGCGGCGCGAAGGCAACGACCAACGCCCGTATCGACAGCGAGGGCTATATCGTGACCGAGGGCGCCCAGCTCTTCATCGGCGGCAACGACAGCTACGTTGCCATGTGCCATAAGTGCTGGATCCGCAATATCCGTGAGCACCGAAAGGTGAAATAAGCCGTTTCTGTATTTATTTAAGTGTGTGAAAGGAGCAACCCCATGAATTACCCGACTCCCCATATTCTGGCGACGCCGGAGGACTTCGGTCAGACCGTTCTGATGCCCGGCGATCCGCTGCGCTCGCAGTACATTGCCCGGAATTTCCTTGAAAACGCGAAGCTTGTCAACAATGTCCGCGGTGTGCAGGGCTACACCGGCAGCTACAAGGGCGTGAAGGTCTCCGTGATGGCGTCCGGCATGGGTATTCCGTCCATCGGCATTTATTCCTACGAGCTGTTCAATGCCTACGGTGTGCGGAATATCATGCGCGTAGGCTCCGCCGGTTCGCTGAACCCCGACATCCATGTGCGCGACATCGTGATCGCACAGGGCGCCTGCACCGATTCCAATTTTGCCCACCAGTTCCACATCGACGGCGTGTTTGCACCTATCGCATCGTATGAAATGCTGCATCAGGCGGTCGCCTCCTGCGAGGAGCTCGGCGTGACCTACCATGTCGGCAACGTCCTGTCCACCGACAACTTCTACAACGACGACGAGGGCGTTCCCGAGGCACTCAAGACCAATCCCGTGTGGCGCAAGATGGGCGTCATGGCGTGCGAGATGGAGGCTGCCGGTCTGTATATGACCGCGGCGCGGTGGAACGGCAATGCGCTGTGCATCTGCACGATCTCCGACCACATCCTGACCGGCGAGGCGCTGCCTGCCGAGGAGCGTCAGACCTCCTTCCGCGAGATGATGCAGGTCGCGCTGGAGACAGCGGTCAAGCTGGAAAAGTAACTCTTTTGGGGTAAAGTTCTGAATTGAATCGGAGCTGCCCCGTGCATTCTTAGGGCGGCGGATGCCGCCCTTTGCTACCCATATTTTTAACAAAGGAGAATCAGTTTCCATGAAGCGCGTATTTTTGTTTGTACTCGATTCCTGCGGCTGCGGCGAGATGCCGGATGCTGCGAAGTTCGGCGATTTCGGCGTCAATACGCTGAGAAGCTGCGCGACCTCTGCACAACTGCACGTCCCCAACATGGTCTCCTACGGCTTGGGCAATATCGATTCCGTGGATTTCCTCGGCAAGAGCGACGCGCCGAAGGGTGCCTTTGCCCGCCTGAAGGAGGCTTCCATGGGCAAGGACACCACCATCGGTCACTGGGAGATCGCAGGTATTATCTCGCCCAACCCCCTGCCCACCTATCCCGACGGCTTCCCCGAGGAGGTCCTGAAGCCCTTCCGCGAGGCGACGGGCAGAGGCGTCCTTGCCAACGCGCCGTGGTCCGGCACGGAGGTCATCAATAAGTACGGCGCCGAGCATATGCGCACGGGCGATTTGATCGTCTATACCTCCGCCGACTCGGTGTTCCAGATCGCGGCGCATGAGGACATCGTGCCGCCCGAGCAGCTCTATGAATACTGCCGCATTGCCCGCAAAATTCTGACCGGAAAGCACGGCGTCGGACGCGTGATTGCCCGTCCGTTCATCGGCAACCCGACCGACGGCTTCACCCGCACCGCAAACCGCCACGATTTCTCCCTTGAGCCGCCCGCAGAGACCGTTCTCGACGCGATCAAGGCTGCCGGACAGGATGTTCTCGCCGTCGGTAAGATCCACGACATCTTTGCCGGAGAGGGCATGACGGAATTCGTCTACACCAAGGGCAATACCGACGGTCTGAACAAGACCCTCACCTATGCCGAGCGGGACTTCCGCGGTCTTTGCTTCATTAACCTCGTCGATTTCGATATGCTTTACGGTCACCGCCGCAATATCGACGGCTACGCCGCCGCGCTGACGGAGTTCGACGGCTTCTTCGGCAAGTTTGTCGAGGGGCTGAGCGAGGACGACATCGTTATGGTCACCGCCGACCACGGCTGCGACCCTGCCTATACCGCGACGACCGACCACACCCGTGAGTATGTGCCGCTGCTGATCGCGGGCAAGAGGGTCAAGCCCGTCAATCTCGGCACGCGCTCCAGCTTTGCCGACATCGCTGCGACCGTCGCCGAGCTGCTCGGCGTGAGGTACGAGACGGCAGGCAAGAGCTTCGCGGGCGAGATTCTGTAAGGAGGGGCACGATGGAACCGATCAAGCTGATAGAGCTGGCGATTGAAGCCAGAGAGCACGCCTATGTTCCTTATTCAAAATTTGCCGTCGGCGCCGCCCTTTTGACGCGGGAGGGCAAGGTCTATCAGGGCTGCAACATCGAAAACGCCTCCTACGGCGCGACCAACTGTGCCGAGCGCACCGCCTTTTTCAGAGCGATCTACGACGGCGAGCGCGATTTTACGGCGATCGCCATTGTCGGCGGTCCGGCGGGTGCGCCGATCTCGGAGCTGTGTGCCCCCTGCGGTATCTGCCGTCAGGTCATGGCGGAGTTCTGCAAGCCCGATTTCAAGATCTACCTCAGCAAGGGCGACGGCAAGGTCGTCGAGAGTTCTTTGACAAATATGCTGCCTTTCAGCTTCACGAAGGACGATCTTGGCGTGTAATTTTAGGCACTTTTCACAAATTTTGAAATATGTCTTGATTTTTACGGAATTTTGTGTAAGAATGTATCAAGCGGATTACCGCTATAAAAAATTTGGAGGTAAGAAAATGAAGAAACTGTTAGCACTTCTGCTCGCGGTTGCCATGATTGCATGCCTGTTTGCGGGCTGCAAGGGCAACGAAGAGCCGACCGAAGCTCCGACTGACGAAGTCACCGAAGCTCCCACCGATGAGCCCGCTCCCACCGATGAGCCCGCTCCCACCGAAGACACCGGCGTTGACTACAGCGCATGGCGTGTTGCGATGATCACCGACTACGGCGACATCACCGACCAGTCCTTCAACCAGACCACCTACGAAGCAGGCAAGGCATGGTGCGAAGAGCGCGGCGTCGACTTCACCTACTACAAGCCGACCGGCGACTCCACCGCTGAGCGTGTTGCCATGATCGACGCGGCTGTCGCTGACGGCTACAACGTCCTTCTGCTCCCGGGCTTCGCTTTCGCAGGCGCGATCGTTGAGACCGTTGAGCTCTATCCCGAGGTTACCTACATTGCTCTGGACGTTTCCGAGTTTGATCTGCAGGATGCGCACGGCACGTCCGATGACTTCTCTTGGGTCTATCCGTCCAACCTGTTCTCCGCTGTTTACCAGGAAGAGATCGCCGGCTACATGGCTGGCTACGCTGTTGTGAAGCTCGGCTACACCAAGCTCGGCTACCTCGGCGGCATGGCTGTTCCCGCTGTTATGCGTTACGGCTACGGCTTCGTGCAGGGCGCTAACGCCGCTGCTGTTGAGCTGGGCAACACCGCTGACGTTTCCATCGACTATGTCTATGGCAACCAGTTCTACGGCGACTCCGACATCACCGCTTACATGGACACCATCTACGCTTCCGGCGTTGAGTGCGTCTTTGCTTGCGGCGGCGGCATCTTCACCTCTGCCGGCGAAGCTGCTGCGAAGGTCGAGGGCGCGAAGGTCGTCGGCGTTGACGTCGACCAGGCTCCGATCATCGACGCTATGTTCGGTGTTGAAGGCATGACCGTCACCTCTGCGATGAAGGGCCTTGCTGAGACCGTCAACCTGCTCCTCTCCGAGCTGATCGACAATGGCAACTGGGCGAACTACGGCGGCAAGGTCATCACTCTGGGCCTCGTTTCCGAGAACCCCGAAGAGAACTACGTCCAGCTCGCTCCTTCCACCCAGTATGAGGAAGGCAAGTTCACCGAGGAAGACTACCACAACCTGGTTGCGGACATCTTCAACGGCAAGATCGTTGTCTCTGCCGACACCGAGGCAATGCCCAAGGTCGAGATCACTGTCAAGGACCTGGGCACCATCAAGTAATTCAACCCCTTTACAATGAAAGGACGGGCGTAAGCCCGTCCTTTTCTATATCTCCCGCTGCCCCGCGTGTAGAAAGTCTCGACAGAATCCGTAGGGGCGGTCATTGACCGCCCGCTGTACGGACTTAAATGTGGTTTGCCCCAAAACAGAAGCTGCCGTCGGCGGGCTTAGGGAAGCCCGCCCTACGCATGGAACGAAAGTGCCATCTGCGGGCGATTGATAATCGCCCATACGGTGTTGAATGCCGGTGCTTACGACGCGGATTACACTCACTCAGTCAACCCCGCTGACGGCTAACATTACACAAACAATACGGCTCCGAGGGGTATCCTCGTAGCCGTTTCGGTCTGTCAAAAAAGCACCGAGTCTGTCATTGCGAGACCCCGAAGGGGTCGTGGCAATCTCGCAGAATCGTTTTGAAATTCTGCAAAACCTTGGCGAATTCGGAACATTTTACATGAGATTGCCACGTCGCTTCACTCCTCGCAATGACAAGTGAGAGCGGTTATACCATTGCAATTGTACAGGGGAGGCTTTTCAACACGCTCAAACGGCTCCGGGGATGACCTCCTCGGAGCCGCTTATATTTGATTATAACAGCACGATCGCGGTTTCCGTTACCTCCGTCGTGCCGTTTCGGACAGTGAGCGGTGTACCGCCGAGGGCGTTGCGATAGGTACCGTCCGCCAGCGGGACGGAAATGCTGCCGCCGCTGCCGTGCAAGGGGAACACGCCCGCCGCGTGACCGGACGGGCCGTTGTAGGCGGCGTAAACGATACCCTGTGCGTCATCGGTGGCAACGGTAAACACCGCGTCGGTCGGGAGCTGCTTTTTGATCTCCCAAAGCCTCCGCAGATAGGCGCTGATGTCCCTGCCGCTGCGGTCGATCGGCTCGCGCTCGAACAGCGAGGGCGTGTGTGTGTCGCAGAATTCCTGCCCCGCATAGAGCAGGGTCGTGCCCTTCATGAAATAGCACAGAGCCGTCCATGCTGCGAGCGATGCCGCATTCGGGAAGCGGGCGGCGGCGCGGGCTTGATCGTGATTTTCCAAGCAGCGGAGCTTGTTATACTCGGTGCAAAAGCCCAGCTCCTGCCGATTCACCGCGTCGAAATAGAGACGCAGCGGCGCTCTGCCCTCGGTGCTGTCCTCAAACTCTGTCCACAGGTCGTAGGGATAGAGAATGTCGAAGGCGTCGAACAGCTCCGTGTCCGTTGCGGCGTAGAAGCCCTGCTCGCGGAAGGCGCGGATGTGCGCCAAATGGACGCTCTCACCCAGCCAGACCGCGTCGGGACGTACCGCCTTGACCGCCTCCCGCGCCGCCAGCCAAAATTCCACGGGGACGGTGCTCGCCACGTCGCAGCGGAAGCCGTCCACGATACCCGCCCAAAAGCGGAGCGACTCGATCTGATAGTCCCACAGCGCACGGTTGCCGTAGTCCAAATCGACGACATCCGTCCAGTCGCCGACCTTGTTGCCGCGGCTGCCGTCGGGCTTGCGGTAGTAGAATTCGGGGTGCTCGCGGACCAGCGTCGCGTCGGGTGATGTGTGATTGTACACAACGTCGATGATGCACCTCATGCCGCGCTTGTGAATTTCGTCCACGAGCAGACGGAAGTCCTCCATCGTGCCGTATTCCGGATTGACCGTGCGGTAATCGCGGTTGGCGTACGGACAGCCCAGCGAGCCTTTCTTGTTCTCAATGCCGATGGGGTGGATGGGCATGAGCCAAAGAATGTCCGTTCCCAGCGCCCGAATCCGATCGAGGTCGGGGATCACCGCCCGAAACGTCCCCTCGGGCGTATGGCTGCGGACGTAAAGCTCGTAGATCACGCTGCGGCGTAATGCGGGGTCGGTCGATTTTGCCATTTTTGCAGACCTCCTGTTTATTTTGTGACGGGGCAGCGCCCCGTGTCTTTCCCGTAGTGACCCATGCGGGAAAAGTAAACGACCAGCCGCGTCGGGTTTGTGCCGACGTTCGGATAGTCCTCCGCACGGACGGTGAAATGCTCCTGCCGATAGAAAACGTAGGCGGCGTCCCCGACGCCCCGTGTGCAGGCATTGTCGTCAAGTGAACTGTGAACGGTGAATGGTGAACAGTGAATTATGTCGGTGTGCCCTCGGCACGGATTGGAATAAACGGAAACCCCTCAGTCAGCTTTGCTGACAGACCCCTTACACAGGGAAGCCGATGTGCGGGGCTTAGACGATCAGACGAAAGCCGATGCCCCAAACGGATTCAATATATTCCTTATTGCCGATGCTGACATCGTCGTCAACGATCAAAATCGTCGCCATTGCCGCCCCTTTCCTCTGATTCATCTACATCATACCCCGAAACGGATTTGATTGCAAGACTGAATGTTCGAACGGTGCACCGCCGCATTATATACCGTTAAATTTCGCGGAGATATATTATGTGTATTTATTGGGGATTGCAACTTGAGACGTACTGTGGTATACTGAAAACAATTACGACGAAAAGGGAACTGCTATGAATTCTATTGCGATACGCTTCGCGGCAGGGGAGGTGCGGCTGTGACAAAAAAGCGCGTGCTTTGGCTGGCGGTGTTTTTGTGCCTGACGGCGGTGACCGTCGCGGTGCAGACGACGAGCCAAGGCTTCTCCTTCGCCGGCTTCCTGCAATGCTGCGAAAATTCGAATATTTGGCTGCTTGCGGCGGCGTTCCTCAGTATGCTGGGCATCATCTGCTGCGAGGGCGAGAGCCTGCGGATGATCTGCGGGCATCTCGGTTATCGCCGTCCCTTCTCCCACGGGCTGGTGTTCGGCGCTGCAGACCTGTTTTTCTCCGCAATCACGCCGTCCTCCTCCGGCGGGCAGCCCGTCTCCGCTTACTGTATGTACACCGATGACATCCCGATGGAGGCGGCATCGGTCGCGCTGCTGCTGAACCTCATCATGTATGAGGCGGCGCTGTTTTTGGTGACGCTGATTTGCGTGCTGATTAAGCCGGCGCTGTTTCTGACCTTCCCGACGGGAGCGAAGGTGTTCGTCCTGCTCGGCGCGCTGATTCAAGGAGCGCTGGCGGTGCTGCTGGTGCTGCTGCTTCTGCGCCCGCGACTGGTGCACGCCTTTGCCGACGCCTGTATTTCGCGGCTGGCGCGGCTGCGGCTGATGCGCAACGTTGACGAGCGGCGGGAACGGCTGGCGCAGTGGATCGAGCGCTATGACCTTTGCGCACGTTCCGCACGCGGCAATGCGCCGATGATGCTAAAAGCGCTGGCGTACAACGTCGGACAGCGCGTGTGTATGCTGCTGGTATCGGCGCTGGTGTTCCTTGCGCTCGGCGGTCGGCTCGGCACGGCGCTTAACGTCTTTATCGGGCAGAGCTATGTCTACCTCGGCTCGAATGCCGTACCGCTGCCCGGTGCGATCGGCGCGGCGGATTGGCTGTTTGTGTCGATCTGCGGCGGGTTCTTTCCCGACCCCGTGAGCTTCAATCTGCTCTCACGCGGCATTTCGTTTTATTGCAACGTGGCAATCTGCGGCTTGCTGACGTGGGGTTGGCTCCTGCACCATAAAAGAAAAAAGACCGCCTGACGCGAACGGAGGGGCACAATGAACATTCTGCTGAAGCTTGCCTATTTGTTTTTTATCGGCTCGGTGATCGGCTGGGGGATTGAGGTCATTTTCCGCCGTTTTTTCTCGGCGGCGAACCCCGAACGCAAGTGGATCAATCCCGGCTTCTGCACCGGTCCGTACCTCCCGCTCTACGGCAGCGGACTGTGCATTTTGTATCTCATCGCCTCGCTGGAGGAGCGTCCGCTGCTGAACGACCCGACGTGGAACAAGGTGCTCGTGATCGTGCTGATGGCGCTGCTGATGACGCTGATCGAGTACATCTCCGGTATGCTCTCACTGAAGGTCAATAAGGTGCGCCTTTGGGATTACACGAACCAGTGGGGCAACATCGAGGGCGTGATTTGCCCGAAGTTCTCGCTGATCTGGGGACTTTGCGGCGCGGCGTATGATTTTTTCGTGCATCCGTACATCAAAAGCTCCCTCGCGTGGCTCAGCCGAAATCTTGCATTTTCCTTCTTTATCGGCGTGTTTTTCGGCGTGTTCATCATCGACGTGGCACATTCGCTGAGGATTGTGTCCAAGCTCAAGCATTTTGCCGAGGAGAACAACGTCGTTGTCCGCTACGAGCGCATCAAGGCGCAGATTCGCCGCAGCCACGAGCAGCGGGCGGAAAAGTACCATTTCTTCCGACCGTTTTCGAGCAGCCGTCCGCTCGGCGAGCTGCTGCGGGAGCTGCATGACTCTATTGAGCAGCTCTCCGATAAGAAAAAATGAAAGGGATCTCCGACCTTGCCGTGGCAAGGTCGGAGATTTTGTTTTGAAATATTCCGAAATTGTTTACAATTTGGTTATTGACTTCGCACGTGGGAAGTCTTAGAATTGAAACGTTCAAATTTAGAATAATCAGAGGAGGCGAAGCCGAATGAAGGGTCCGCAGATGGCAACCTTCGCAAAAAAGTTTACCGGCGTATATAATGCAATGATGCAGCCGCTCTGCGCGGAGCTGGATATGCCGGAGACTGCGGTGGATATTCTGATGTTTTTTGCCAACAATCCGGATTGCAACACGGCGCGTGACGTCTGCCGCTTTCGCTTTCTGAAATCCGGCATTGTGTCGTTCCATATCGAACGGCTTGTGCGGGAAGGACTGCTCGAACGGCGCTCGGAGCCGGATGATCGTCGGGTCTGCCGCCTGTTCTGCACGGAGAAGGCGGAACCGATCATCGAAAAGGGACGCGCACTGCAGCTGCAGTTCGGACGACGGATCACTGCCGGATTGGATGAGGCGTCGATGGAAACGCTTCGGCATTGTTTGGAGACCGTCAATTCCAATTTGGAGCAAATGCTGCAGGGATTGCCTGCGAAAACGGAGGGAACGCAATGCTGAAATTACTCAGAAGAATGCGGCGGCGCGAGATGCAGATGGCGGTGGCTTGTGCGCTGCTTGTGCTGGGACAGATCTATTTTGACCTCGCCCTGCCGGACTTTATGAAGGAGCTGACGGGGCTGATCACACAGCAGGGCAGTCAGACCGCGGAGATCCTCAAGGTGGGCTTGAAGATGCTCGGCTGCACCCTTGCGAGTGCCGTTTTGTCGGTCGGCTGCGGCTTTTTGGCGGCGAAAACGGCGGCGGGCTTCAGCTACTCCACTCGCGCACGCCTGTTTTACCGCGTTATGGACTTCGGCAAGGAGGAATTGCAGAATTTCTCCGTCCCGAGCCTGATCACCCGCACGACCAACGACATTACACAGCTTCAAATGCTCATTGCCATGGGGCTGCAAATGCTCATCAAGGCGCCCGTCATGGCGGTTTGGGCAGTGATCAAAATTCTCCAAAAGAGCTGGGAGCTGTCGATAGTCACCTGCGCGTTCGTCGTGGCCATCAGCGCCACGGTGCTGGCGGTCGTGGTGACGTGCGTGCCGCGCTTCCGTATCGTCCAGCGCCTGACCGATAAGATCAACCGCGTCGCCCGCGAGAATCTGACGGGCATCAATGTGGTCCACGCCTTCAACGCCGAGAGCTTCGAGACGGAAAAGTTCGACGTTCCGAACACACAGATGATGAACACCCAGCTTAAAAACCAGCGGCTGATGTCCGTCATGCAGCCGATGCTCGTCTTGGGCATGAACGGGCTGACGCTTGCCATCTACTGGGTCGGCGCGGCGCTCATCAACCAAATCGCCGATGTGCAGGGGCGCGTGGAAATGTTCGGTGAGGTCGTCGTGTTCAGTACCTACGCGACCTATGTCGTGATGTCGTTTATGATGATGATTCTGATCTTCATGATGCTGCCCGCCGCGCAGGTCTCGGCGGAGCGCATCAACGAGGTCCTTGACCGCCGCGCAGATGTTACGGAGGGCAGCGTCACACACGGCACGGAGACGGGAACGGTCGAATTCCGCGACGTTTCCTTCCGCTACCCCAACGCGGCGGAGCAGGAGCTGACGGACATCAGCTTCCGTATCGAGCGGGGGCAGACCCTTGCAATCATCGGCGCGACCGGCAGCGGCAAAACGACGCTCATCAGCCTCATCCCGCGCTTTTACGACGCGACGCGGGGCGAGGTGCTGGTGGACGGCGTGAATGTAAAGGAGTACCAATTCGACGCGCTGTATGATAAGCTCGGCTATGTGACGCAGAAGGCGGTGCTGTTCTCCGGCTCCGTCCGCGACAATGTTCTGTTCGGCGAGAGCGCTGCACCGCAGACCGACGAGACGGTCAAGGATGCCGTCGCGCTGTCGCAGTCGGCGGAATTCGTCGAAAAGCTCCCCGAGGGCACGGAATATCACATCGCCCAGCTCGGACGCAACGTTTCCGGCGGACAGAAGCAGCGCCTTTCCATCGCCCGCGCCCTTGCCCGCAAGCCGGAGATCCTGATTTTCGACGATAGCTTCTCCGCGCTGGACTACAAGACCGACGCGGAGCTGCGCGGCGGGCTGGAGCGGAAGCTGCATGACACGACGAAGATCATCGTCGCCCAGCGTATCAGCACCATTCGCCACGCGGACCGTATCATCGTTCTTGACCGCGGCGAGATCGCGGGGATGGGCACGCATGAGGAGCTGATGCGCTCCTGCGAGGTCTACCGCGAGATCGCAACCTCCCAGCTCAGCGCTGCGGAGCTTGCATAAAGGAGGCGAGAGTATGCATCCCATGAATCGTTCCATGGAGAAGGGCGACCTCGGCGCAGCCCTTCGGAAAATGAAAAACTATATGCGCCCCCGTGACCTGACGGCGACATTTGCGGCGCTGCTGTTGGCGGCACTCGGCGCGGTGCTGACGATCATCGGACCGGATAAGGTCGGGCAGATTACCAACCTGATGACGGATGGACTGCTCGGCGGCATCGATATGGCAGCCATTGCCCGTATCGGTATTTTTCTTGCGGTGATCTACGGGGTCAGCGCTCTGTCCACCTTCACGCAGCACTATATCATGGCGACGGTGACGCTGAAGCTCTCCAAGAAGATGCGCAGCGAGCTGTCGCAGAAGATCAACCGCGTGCCGCAGAAATACTTCAACACGACGTCGCAGGGCGACATCCTCAGCCGCATTACCAACGACGTTTCCACGCTCCAGCAGGCGCTCACCAACAGCCTGCCGACCGTGATCAGCGCTTCGACGCAGTTTGTCGGCTGCCTCATCATGATGTATGTGACCGAATGGCGGCTTGCGTTGATCTCGCTCGGCGTGACGCTGCTCGGACTGTTTGCCGTGCTGTTCATCATGAGCAGATCGCAGCGCTATTTCCGCGAACGGCAGCAGAGCCTCGGCGACCTGAACGGCTATGTCGAGGAGATGTATTCGGGACACGAGGTCGTGCGTATCTCCCGTGCTGGAAATCATGTAAAGCAGCGCTTTGACCGCCTCAACGACACCGTTTACAATGCCAACTGGAAGTCGCAGTTCCTCTCGGGCATGATGCAGCCGCTCATGAGCGTCGTCGGAAACGTCGCCTACGTTGCCGTCTGCGTGTTCGGCTCGATGCTGGTGCTGAACAATGTCATCAAATTCGGCGTGATTGTCTCGTTCATTATCTACGTCCGCCTGTTCACCTCGCCGCTGACACAGATCGCGCAGAGCATGACCAACCTGCAAACCGCCTCCGCCTCGGCAAACCGCGTGTTTGAATTCTTGGAGAGCGAGGAGCTTGACGACGAGGACGGCAAGCAGACGCAGCTTCCGAGCGTGCGCGGCGCGGTCACCTTCGATCACGTCCGCTTCAGCTATCCCGATACGCCCGATAAGCTCGTCATCCGCGATTTTTCCGCGCAGGTGCAGCCCGGGCAGAAGGTTGCGATCGTCGGTCCTACCGGTGCCGGCAAGACCACGATGGTTAACCTGCTGATGCGTTTTTACGAGACGTGCGGCGGCAGCATCCGCATCGACGGCGTGCCGATCTCCGACCTGCGCCGCGAGACGGTGCATGACCTGTTCGGCATGGTTTTGCAGGATACCTGGCTCTTCGAGGGCACGGTGCGCGAAAACTTAGTGTTTAACATGGAGGGCATCACGGACGAGGCGCTTGAGCGTGTCTGCCGCGCCTGCGGATTGGATAAGTTCGTCCATTCGCTGCCCAAGGGCTTCGACACCGTCCTCTCTGACAGCACGACCATCTCCGCCGGGCAGAAGCAGCTTCTGACCATTGCCCGTGCCATGCTCCAAAATGCGCCGATGCTGATCCTTGACGAGGCGACCTCCTCCGTCGATACCCGCACGGAGCTGCTGATTCAGCGGGCGATGGATGAGCTGACCAAGGGCAGAACGAGCTTTGTCATTGCCCACCGCCTGTCTACGATCAAGAACGCCGACCTCATCCTTGTCATGCGCGACGGCGACGTGATCGAGAGCGGCAACCACGAGACGCTGATGGAGCGCGGCGGCTTCTATGCCGACCTGTATAACAGCCAATTCGACCGATCCGCATAAACTTTTCGAGAAAAAGTGAAAAAAGTGCTTGCAAAACGCGCCGCAGTGTGATAAAATACCCGAGCAAACGAAATCCGGGTGTGGCGAAGTTTGGTATCGCGCTTGAATGGGGTTCAAGAGGCCGCTGGTTCGAATCCAGTCACTCGGACCATATCGAGTGTTCTTAACCAACCTGAGAGTTGGATGAGGACACTCGATTTCTTTTTGCCTTTTTGTGCCTCTTTGTATGTATGAGCAGGAATTGTCCTGCTCTTTTTTGTTATGCCGATTGTGCGTTCGGAACATATTCCACGGCAACGCCCTTGCAAGTTTCTTCTCGGTAGTTATACCTGTTCCCAAGGCTCGGCAGCTCCAGATACCCTACAAACTTATAGTGTATCTTTATCATCTGTTTGCGGTTTTTGCCCGTGCCTGTGACCTCGTATACATCTATTCGGTCAATGAGTTCCCGCAGCAGCGGTGCAGTCAGCTTATCCATTTGTATAAATTTCCGAACGGCGGCAATGAATTTCTCTTTTCCGAGCTGCATTTCCTCCACCTCCGACAAGCGTTTACGGTATGCAGAGATTTTCTCTTTCAATTCTGACCATTCCGTCTCGTAATTGCCCGAAAACCTCATAAACATCTCGTCGCTCAGCTTGCCGATACATTGTCCTCATAGCACTTAATGCACAGCTCCGCCACCTGCTCACTGCGAACCATACACTTTTTGCAGCTCACCCTCAATGTGTTTTTTCTCTTTGAGAATATCTGCGTTGGTTTTATCGGCAAGCAGCATAGCAAAGCTTTCTTCGTCATCGCACAGACATTTGGATACTCTGTTTTTTGTAAATCAAAACGCAGAGAACAAAACCCCATAAATTGTTAACCGATTTTGACGGTTACGGACTTTTTTGGCAGTCTGAAGAGCGCCCGAACGGGCGCTCTTTTTGGTTATACAATGTATATCCATTTTCAAAACAGATGAAAAAATATTTCAAAAATATACAAAATTGCGGAATCGAGAGGATGATCGCTCAAAACGGGATATAAAAATTAAAATAATTCCGAATTCAGCGATTAAAACCGCTTGTATATTCTTGAAAGCTGTGCTATGATAGCGGCGGTGGCGCAGTATCCTAGTCAGAGCGCGCCGGTTTCGAAGAAGGGCCTAAAAATCCTTTAAAGGGCATATCGATGAAGTCCCTGGTGCTTGCTTTTTTCGCCCAGATTAGGGTGGGTGCTGGGGGTTAAGGTTTTCGGGCGAGGTGTAACGGCATATACCAACCGACCCGGATTCCGTGGAGACCTGCTATCGTGCGACAGCCGTACAGTGTCCCCGTTTGGGGATGCCCGGACTGCGTACGAGACAGGAATAGAACCTGCATCGCGGTGCGCAGAATCGTGTGCTGTGTGCAGTGTAGCCTGCCTTGCGTGGGTAAGCTGGGATTGGGGAGCGAAGCGTTTCCGACCGTGGCCGCGGCCGAGAGCGATATTGCCCCTTGAAATCTTGCCTGCAAAAGAGGATAGAGCCGTCGCTTGATGTTGTGGAAAACACCTAGGCTGTCTTTTCCCCAAAGGGCAGATAAAGGATTGCAGTGCGGACTAAGTGGCAATCGGGTATCGGAGGGCGGTAACGCTCCGACGCGGCTTCAAACGGAAACGACCGATCGGCGACGAGCGGCAGCCAAAGGGGAAATCCAACCCGACCTAAGCCGCAAGATTTACTTTATCTGCTGCCACCCTTTTCCTTTGGGGAAGTATTTCCCCGATTCCCTGCGCCGAAAGGCGCAATTTTTTTGGAGGCTTATTGTGGCAAAGGACGAAAAACCCCGAAGTAAAACAAAGAAAACCAAGAAAGACAGCAATGTGCGCTGGATCGTAACGATTTTTTTCGTTGCAATGATTATCTCCTCGGCAATCTCCTTTTCTTCCTCGCTGGTTTTGGAGGATGCCGGAACTGTCGGGGCGTTTATTGTCCTGCTGCTGATTGTGCTGCTGGGCATTCTTTTCGATATTATCGGCGTGGCAGTCATGAGCGCCGGAGAAAAACCGTTTCATTCCATGGCGGCAAAAAAGGTTCCCGGTGCGGCGGAGGCGCTGCATCTGCTGCGCAATGCGGATAAGGTTTCGAGCTTCTGCAATGACGTCGTGGGCGACATCTGCGGCGTTGTATCCGGCTCGGCATCGGCGGTCATTGCGGTCAAGGCACTGTCGAATTTTACCTCCGAGAGCGTCGGACAGCTCATCATGTCCGCGCTCGTCGCGGGGCTGACCATCGGCGGCAAGGCGTGCGGTAAGGGCATTGCCATGAAGCAGGCAACGCGTGTCGTATTCCTTGTTTCCAAACCGATCTACTACATAAAGTCGCTGTTCCGATGCAAAAAGAGGAAATAAGCGGCGCTTGACAGGTTGTGTAAGCTTGAATTTGCTGAATCAAATCAATTCCAGAGACGATCTCCTCGCGCTGAACCGGTCCGAGCTTGTGCAGCTCTGCGGCGAGATTCGGCGCTTTTTGGTGGAGAATGTCGCCAAAACCGGCGGGCACCTTGCGTCCAACCTCGGCGTGGTCGAGCTGACGGTGGCACTCGAACGTGTTTTTGACACGTCGAAGGACCGGCTGCTCTTTGATGTCGGGCACCAGTCCTATGTGCACAAGCTGTTGACGGGACGGCGCGAGGGCTTTGCGACGCTGCGGGCGCTGGGCGGCATGGCAGGCTTCCCAAAGCCGGAGGAGAGCGGCTGCGATGCCTTTATCGCGGGTCATGCCTCCTCCGCCGTCTCCACGGCGCTGGGTATGGCGCGGGCGCGGACGCTGCTGGGCAAAAAGCAGCATATTATCGCGCTTATGGGCGACGGCGCAATGACCGGCGGGCTTGCCTACGAAGCGATGAACGACGCGGGCGAGACGAACGAGTCGCTGATCGTGATTCTGAACGACAATGGGATGTCCATTACGAAAAATGTCGGCGGAATGTCGCGCTACCTATCCGAGCTGCGGCTGCGACCGGGATATTTTCGCCTGAAAAAAGCCTACCGCACGGTGACGCAGAAGCTCCCCGGCGGCAGGGCAATTTATAACTTCACCAGCCGCCTCAAGGACCGCTGGAAGCGGATGGTGCTCGGCTCGACACTGTTCGAGGAGATGGGCTTTGCCTATTACGGACCGGTGGACGGGCACGACGTGCAGCGGCTGGAATATATGCTGCGCATCGTCAAGGAATGCAACTGCCCCGTGCTGCTGCACGTTATCACGCGCAAGGGCATGGGCTACGCGCCGGCGGAGGAGAACCCCGATATTTTCCACGGTATCGGCTCCTTCGACCCGCAGAGCGGTAAACCGCTCGACGCACCGAAAACCACCTTCTCCGACACGTTCGGGCAGACGCTCTGCACGCTCGCGGAGGAGGACTCCCGCGTCTGCGCGATCACGGCTGCCATGCTGCACGGGACGGGTCTGACACCCTTTGCCGAGCGCTTTCCCGAGCGCTGCTTCGATGTCGGCATTGCGGAGGGACACGCCGTTTCCATGGCGGGCGGTCTTGCGGCGCAGGGAATGATTCCGGTCGTCGCAATCTATTCTACCTTCCTGCAGCGCGCGTATGATATGCTGTTACAGGATATTGCAATGCAGAAGCTCCACGCAGTTTTTGCCGTGGACCGTGCGGGTATCGTCGGCGAGGACGGCGAGACGCATCAGGGCGTTTTCGATGTGAACTATCTGCGCTCGATCCCGAATATGCGGGTGCTGTGCCCGTCGAACCGGGCGGAGCTGCGGCAGATGCTGCGCGAGGCGGTGACGCAGCTTGACGGTCCGGTCGCGGTGCGCTATCCCCGCGGCGGCGACGGAGCGTATACGCAGGCGGCGGAGCAGCCCGTTCTGCGGGTCGGCGAGCAGATCACGCTCGTCAGCTACGGTATTATGATAAACAATGCTTTGCAGGCGGCGGAGCTGCTGGCGCGGGAGGGAATTTCCGCCGAGGTGGTCAAGCTCCCGTCCGTCAAGCCCATCGATATGGCGGCGATCTCCGCCTCCGTCCGCAAGACGGGGCACCTGCTCGTGGCGGAGGACGCGGTCTGTATCGGCTGCGCGGGGAAGGAGATCGCGGCGCTGCTGCGGACGGAGGGGCTGAACGTGCCCACCCGTCTTTGCAACATCGGCGACCGCTTTGTGCAGCACGGCAAGGTGTCCGAGCTGCATCGGCTGCTGGGACTGGACGGCGAATCGCTGGCACGGGCGGCGAAGGAGGTGCTGCGGCTTGAAAAATAAGGAACGGCTGGACATGCTCCTGACGCAGAAGGGGCTGTGTGAAAGCCGCGCCAAGGCACAGGCACTGATCATGAGCGGCGAGGTCTATGTGGACGGGCAGAAGTGCGACAAGGCGGGCACGGCGGGGGAGGAGAGCGCGAGCATTGAAATTCGCGGCAGCCACTGCCCCTATGTCAGCCGCGGCGGGCTGAAGCTGGAAAAGGCGCTGCGGGACTTCGGCATTGACCCGAACGGCTGGGTCTGCAGCGATTCGGGCGCGTCCACGGGCGGCTTTACCGACTGCCTGCTGCAAAAGGGCGCGAAAAAGGTCTTTGCCATCGACGTCGGCTACGGGCAGCTTGCGTGGAGCATCCGCACCGACCCGCGCGTTGTGTGCATGGAGCGGACCAATATCCGTTATGTGACGCCGGAGCGGCTCGGGGAGCCGCTGGATTTTTCCGTGGTGGACGTGTCGTTCATCTCGCTGCGGCTGGTGCTGCCCGCGATCAAGGCACTGCTCAAGCAGACGGGGCAGCTCGTCTGCCTGATCAAGCCCCAATTTGAGGCGGGCAAGGACAAGGTCGGCAAAAAGGGCGTCGTCCGCGACCCCGCGGTGCATTGCGAAGTGCTGGAGGGCTTTCTGGCGCTGGCGGCGGAGTTAGGGCTGACGCTGCGCAATCTGACCTTCTCACCGGTCAAGGGACCGGAGGGCAATATTGAATTTTTGGGGCATTTGTCGATGCTCCCCGAGGGTGCGATCGTGCCGGATGTCCGTGCGCTGGTCGCAGCAGCACATGAAACGCTATGAAAAAGGTTGTTATGACCCCGAATCCGTATCGGGACAGAAATTTCAAATTTGCAAATCAGGCGGAGCAGATTCTGCGCGACGCAGGCATCGAGACGCGGATCTGCCTTGCCTTCGATGTAGACAAGAGCTTCGAGCTGCCGGAGGACGTGGCGCTGCATGACCTGAGCAAGGAGCTGCGCGATGCCGATCTTCTGATCTGCTTCGGCGGCGACGGCACCATCCTGCACGCGTCCAAGGCTGCGACCTATGCCAAGGTGCCGATCCTCGGCGTGAACATCGGCACGATGGGCTTTATGGCGGAGCTGGAGAGCAGCGAGCTTTCGGAGCTTGCGCGGCTTGCGCGGGACGACTATTCCGTCGAGGAGCGCATGATGCTCCGCGTCCGCGTTGAGCACGAGGGGAAAACCGTACTGGAGGAGGACGCGCTCAACGACGCAGTCATCACCAAGGGCGCCGTCGCGCGGATCGTGCAGATGGCGGTGAGCTGCGACGGTGTGGAGATCATGAATTTCGGCGGCGACGGCGTGATCGTCAGCACCCCCACCGGCTCGACCGCCTATTCCATGTCCGCCGGCGGACCGATCGTGGAGCCGACGACGAATAACTTTATCATCACGCCCATCTGCGCCCACGATATGCGGACCAAGACGATCGTCACGTCGCCCGAACGCTGCATTACGGTGGAGATCGGGCGGATCGGACGGAGAAATGCCTTCCTGTCCGTAGACGGCGGACGGGCGCTGCGGCTGAACACCGGCGACCGTATCACCGTCACCCGTTCCAAGTATGTTACGAGACTTGTCCGACTGAGCCGTCGGGAATTCTTCGATGTAGTGAAAAATAAATTCAGGTAGGTGGATTCATGAAAACCGGCAGACAGAAGAAAATTTTGGAGCTGATCTCCGAAAAAAGCATTGAAACGCAGGAGCAGCTTCTCAAGGAGCTGCACGATTGCGGCTATAAAAGCACGCAGGCGACCGTCTCCCGCGACATCAAGGAGCTGCGCATCGTCAAGTCGCTCGACGGGCTGGGCGGCTACCGCTACAGCGCGCCGCACAAGCATGAGGGCGACCGCTTCGACTCCCGCTTTCGCGTGATCTTCCGCGAGTGTGTCACCTCGATCGACTGCGCGCAGAATCTGGTCGTCATCAAGACGATGCCCGGACTGGGTGCGGCGGCGGGCGCGAACATCGACGCGCTGCATATGCCCTCGGTTGTCGGCACGCTCTCCGGCGACGACACCACACTGGTCATTATGCGCGATAACGAATCGGCAATGGATTTCTGCGACGAAATCCATCGGATGCTCGACTGAAAAAGGAGGCTGCGCCATGCTCCGGCTGCTGCATATCGAGAATATCGCCGTCATTGAGCAGGCGGACATCGTTTTCACGTCGGGCTTCAACGTCCTGACCGGCGAGACCGGCGCGGGCAAATCCATCGTTATCGACGCCATTTCCGCGATTTTGGGCGAACGCGCCTACCGCGACATGATCCGCACCGGCGAAAACAGAGCCTCCGTCCGCGCGATCTTTGACGGCGTGGAACGGCTGGCGTGGTTCGAGGAAAACGCCGTCCCCTACGAGGAGGAAACGGTCGTGCTGCGCGAGATCTATCTCGACGGCAGGAACCTCTGCCGCGTCAACGGCGTGCCGGTCAGCGTGAGCCAACTGAAAAAGCTCGGCATCCGACTGATTAACATCCACGGGCAGCATGATTCTGCCTCGTTATTTGACGAAAATTACCATCTTTCCTTCCTCGACGGCTTTGCCTGCGACGCGGAGGCGCTTTCCGCCTACACCGAGCGCTATCAAGCCGTGCAGAAGCTGCGGCGGGAGATCGAACGGCTGTCCATGGACGAGGGCGAAAAGCTGCGCCGCATGGAGACGCTGAATTATCAGATCGACGAGATCACCCGCGCCGAGCTGAAGGTCGGCGAGGACACCGAGCTGGAAAGCCGCCGCAAGCTCCTGCAAAATGCGGAGAAGCTCTCCGACGGCTTGCAGGAAGCCAACGCCTGCCTTGACGGCGGCGACGGTGCGGACGGTGCGGCGGAGCTGCTGGGACAGGCGGAGCGGGCGCTGGCGAAGCTGTCGCGCTATGACGATTCGCTCGCCGCGCTGCACGATGCCGTTGCGGACGTGATGTATCAGGTGCGCGATATGGCGG